>NZ_CAXQBM010000048.1:0-37039 GCF_964222115.1 Alteriqipengyuania sp. | reverse complement strand
GCCATCTCGAAAAGGGACGTATCGTGATCTTCGCAGCTGGCGTTGGCGCACCCTATTTCACCACCGACAGCGGCGCTGCACTTCGCGCGGCCGAAATGAAGTGCGACGCGCTCCTGAAGGGAACCAGCGTCGACGGTGTTTACGACAGCGATCCCAAGAAGAATGCAGATGCCAAGCGCTATGAGACCGTGAGCTACGGCAAGGTTCTGGCAGACGATCTGAAAGTCATGGATGCGAGCGCGGTTGCGCTGTGCCGTGACAACGACATCCCCATCGTGGTCTTCTCGATCCGCGAGAAGGGCAATGTGGCCAAGGTTCTTTCGGGTGAGGGTACCCAGACCGTCGTGACCGACCACACCGCTTAAGACGAACGAACAGACAGGACGAGGAAGCCGATCATGGCAAAGTACGACAAAGCCGATATCGAACGCCGCATGCAGGGCGCGATCGAAAGCCTGAAGGGCGATCTTTCGGGTCTGCGCACGGGCCGTGCGAACACCAGCCTGCTCGATCCGGTGGTGGTCGAGGTTTATGGCTCCATGATGCCGCTGAACCAGGTTGCGACCGTTTCGGCTCCCGAACCGCGCATGCTCAGCGTGCAGGTGTGGGACAAGGGCAATGTAAGCGCGGTTGAGAAGGGCATTGCCCACGCCAACCTGGGCCTCAATCCGATGCAGGATGGCCAGACGCTGCGTATTCCGATGCCCGACCTGACCGAAGAACGCCGCCGCGATCTCGCCAAGCTGGCGGGCAAGTATGCGGAGAACGCCAAGATCGCGATCCGCAATGTGCGCCGCGACGGTATGGAAGCGCTGAAGGAAGACGAGAAGAAGAAGGAAATCTCCGAGGACGATCGCAAGCGGTTCGAGGACGAGGTCCAGAAGCTGACCGACAAATATACTGGCGAGGCGGATGCCGCGGCCGAAGCCAAGGAAAAGGAAATCATGCAGCAGTGAGGGCGACGGCCCCTGCGTTCTATCCCGTTTGCCCCGCGCTTGTCGAAGGGCTGTTCTTCCTTCATGCGATGGGGGTACGGACGAAGAGCGGGGCTTCGACAGGCTCAGCCCGAGCGGATCGAGATTTATGAGCCAGGTTTCCGAAACGAGCGCGCGCCACGTCGCCATCATCATGGATGGCAATGGGCGCTGGGCAAAGCGCCGCGCGCTGCCGCGGGCCATGGGCCACAAGCGCGGGGTAGAGGCTGTACGCACGCTGGTGCGCAGCCTCCAAGGGACCGGGGTCGAGTGTCTGACGCTCTACGCTTTCAGCAGCGAGAACTGGAAACGGCCCGAGGAAGAGGTCAGCGACCTCATGAACCTCATGCGTAATTTCATCCGTTCCGATCTCGATGAGTTCGTCGAGAACGGTGTGCGGCTGAAGATCGTCGGCGACTGGCGCGCGCTCGCCCCCGATATCGTCGAAATGCTGGAGGATGCGCTGGAGAGGACCGCGAATGGCAGCCACACGGTTGCCGTTGCGCTCAACTACGGATCGCAGCAGGAAATCGCTGCCGCCGCGCGGGCCGCCGCAGCCGAGGGCGAAATTACCCCAGAGGCGATCGAGCGACACCTGTTCACCGCCGACCTGCCACCGGTTGACTTGCTGATCCGCACAAGCGGTGAGGTGCGCCTGTCGAATTTTCTGTTATGGCAAATGGCTTACGCGGAAATGCTGTTTGTCGATACGCTGTGGCCCGACTTTACGCCGGAGCATCTGCAGGCAGCTCTCGACGATTTCGCGACAAGGGAGAGGCGCTTTGGCGGCCGATGACCACACGCGCGCCGACGATGCGCAGGAGCCGGAGACGCAGCCGCTGATCGGCGGCGAGCCCGAGAACCCCACGCTGGCCGAAGTGCGCGAGCACTCGCGCCGAAAGACGCTGGGCATCAGGGCCGCATCCGCCGTGGTGATGATCGCGATCGCGGCGGGGGTCTATTTTGCGCTGGGCGATACGGGGCTCGACCTGATTGTGGGTGTCGTCGCCGCGCTCTGCTTTTTGGAATTCATTTTCCTGGTCATCAAGGCGACCGCGAACGTCCCCTACCGGCTGGCGAGCATTCTTGCAGGCGGGGCCTATATCGGGCTTGCCGCGTTGATCCTGATCGATGCGGAGATGCAGGCCTTCTACATCGTCATGAGCGTGGTGATCCTGGCCGATACCTTCGCCTATGTCTTCGGAACGCTGATCGGCGGGCCGCGCATCCTGCCCAAGGTCAGCCCGAACAAGACCTGGGCCGGGCTTATCGGCGGCATGTTCGGCGGGCTGCTTGCGATGAGTCCGCTGATTTACCTCACCTGGCGGCAGGGCACGCTCGACTCGCAGTCGCTGACCGTCTTCGCGATTGCCGGGCCAGTTCTGGCAGTGCTCGCGCTGGCGGGCGACCTTTTCGAAAGCTGGCTGAAGCGCAAGGCGGGGGTCAAGGATTCGAGCCGTCTCATCCCGGGCCACGGCGGGTTTTTCGATCGCTTCGACGGGGTGATCCCGGTGTCCATTCTGGTTGGCATCGTCGTTTCACTGAGCCTTTGATCCCATGCGTTCAATATCCATCCTCGGAAGCACCGGCTCGGTCGGCGATTCGACGCTCAAGCTGTTGCGCCAGCATCGCGAAGACTGGCGGGTCGAGGCTCTGACCGCACATTGCAGCGCCGCCAAACTGGCGAAGCTCGCCCGCGAATTCGATGCGAAGATCGCGGTGGTGAGCGACGAATCCTGCCTTCCCGAGCTGCGCGATGCGCTCAGCGGCACCGGGATCGAGGCGGCGGGCGGTCGCGCAGCGCTGATCGAGGCGGCGAGCCGCCCGGTCGACATCACCATGGCCGCGATCGTCGGCTGCGCGGGGCTCGCACCTGTCATGGCCGCGATCGAACAGGGCGGCACCATCGCGCTCGCCAACAAGGAAGCGCTGGTTTCGGCTGGCGAGGTGATGACCGGGGCGGTCGCCAAACACGGCGCCGCGCTGCTGCCGGTCGATTCAGAGCATAACGCGATTTTCCAGTGCCTTGCCGGAAACGATCCGGCCGAGGTGCGGATGATTACGCTCACCGCCAGCGGCGGGCCGCTGCGCCTGTTATCGACACAGGAACTGGAACGGGTCACCCCGGATCAGGCAGTTGCGCATCCCAACTGGGACATGGGCGCAAAGATCAGCGTCGATTCGGCCACGATGTTCAACAAGGGGCTGGAACTGATTGAGGCGCATCACCTCTTCCCGGTCGGGCTCGATAAAATCCGCATCCTCGTCCATCCGCAAAGCGTGATCCATTCGATGGTCGAATATCGCGACCATTCGACACTGGCGCAGCTTGGGCCGTCGGACATGATGGTGCCCATCGCGTCGTGCCTCGCCTGGCCGAAGCGGATGGAAACACCGTGCGAACCGCTCGACCTTGCAGGCATTGGCGAGCTGACGTTCTTTGCTCCCGACGAAGAGCGCTTTCCCGCCACCCGGCTGGCGCGCGCTGCGTGCGAGGAGGGCGGGGCGACCCCGGCAATCCTCAATGCTGCCAACGAGATAGCTGTTGCCGCCTTCCTTGCCGGTCACATCCCGTTCACGCGAATTGCGACATTGGTGGAAAACGTCCTGCAACAATCCGATCTGCCGCCGGCGCCCGGTAGTCTGGACGACGTGCTGGCAATCGACGCCGCTGCCCGCAGGCAGGCGCAGGCCATTCTGGAGAACGCGTGATCGAACAAATACCCATCTGGATGTGGATTGTCGGCTTCCTGCTGGTGCTGGGGCCCTTGGTAACTGTGCACGAGCTTGGCCACCTGCTGGTCGGGCGCTGGCTGGGCGTGAAGGCGGAGGCTTTCTCCGTCGGGTTCGGCAAGGAATTGACCGGGTTTACCGACCGGCACGGTACCCGCTGGCGCATTTCGGCGCTGCCGCTGGGCGGTTATGTCCAATTCAAGGGCGATATGAACCCGGCCAGCATTCCAGATGCCAATGCGCCGGCAGAGGAAGGCGCGTTCCAGCATGCGGCCCTGTGGCGCCGCGCGCTGATCGTGGCCGCCGGACCGGTGACCAATATCCTGGTTGCGGTAGCGATTTTTGCAGTCTTCTTTACGATTATCGGTAAGCCCACCTACGAATTTCCCGACAATTCGACGCAGGTTGCCGGATTCTCCGAAAACTCCGCCGCCCGCGATGCCGGGGTTGAGATCGGCGATCGGATTGTTGCCATCGATGGTGAGCGTGTCGACGACTTCTACCAGTTGGTAGACCGCGTGGCGCTCTACCCAAATCAGGACATCGACCTTCTGGTTGAGCGGAATGGTCGCGAAATCGCGCTCCCGGTCACTATCGCCGGGGTGACCGAAACGGACCGGTTCGGTAATAAGGGTACCGTCGGGCGCATCGGCGTATACAGGCCCGAGGACGGCGAGGTGAAGGTCAGCTACGAGCGGCTTGGCGTTCTCAGCGTCCTGCCGGCAGCGGTGGATCAATCGATGGTCGTTCTCGATATGATGGTGACCGGGCTCGGGCAGATATTCACCGGCCAGCGTTCAGTCCGAGAACTGGGCGGACCGCTTTCGATTGCGAAATATTCCGGTGAGCAGCTAAGTCTCGGCTGGGTCGCCTTCATCAACTTCGTCGCGTTGATTTCGCTTAATTTGGCATTCATTAACCTGCTGCCAATCCCGATGCTCGACGGCGGTCATCTGGCACTTTATGCGGCGGAAGCGATCCGCCGGAAGCCGGTGGGCCCCCGCGCGACTGAGCTTGCGTATCGCGTCGGTGGAGCACTCGTGCTTGCATTGATGCTATTCGCTACGATCAACGATGTGGTCAAACTGCTGCCCTCTGGGTGATGGCAGATATGCCACGGGACATGAGAGGCGAACCCACCAGCATCGCACCAGCTTGAAAGGGGCGCGCGTATCGGGCACAGGGCGCCGGATCGGTTGGTCCGGAAAGCTGGTACGGCAAAGCCAGGTGCGAACCGGGTCGAGACATTTTGACGGGACAACTTCGTTCATGACGGCCATCGAAACGGGCGCATCGCGCCCCTCGCGCAATATTCGCAATTATGCACTCGCCCTGCTGGCGTGCACCACGCTTGCCGGAGTGCCGCAGGCGGCCTTTGCGCAGGACACGACGGAGTCCGCAGCGGCCGCAGCGGGCCAGACGAGCGCCCCTGCGAGCCAGGGCGACACGATCCAGACTATCTCGGTGCGCGGCGTCCAGCGGCTCGAACCGCAGACGATCCTCAGCTATATCCGCCTGCGCCCGGGCGATACCTACACGGCCGCAGCGGCCGACCAGGCCCTGAAAGACCTTTCGGCGACCGAACTGTTCGAAAGCTACACGATCCGCAACGAGAACGGGAACGTGCTGATCGAGGTGACCGAGAACCCGGTCATCAACCGCATCATCCTCGAAGGGAACAAGCGGCTCAAGGACGACAAGATCCTGCCCGAGATCAAGCTCGCCCCGCGCCAGATCTTCACCCGGTCCAAGGTGCGCGCCGACGTTGCGCGCATCATCGAGCTGTACAAGCGGCAGGGTCGATTCGCGGCCACGGTGGAGCCAAAGACCGTCCAGCTAAGCCAGAACCGCGTCGATCTGGTTTTCGAAGTCACCGAAGGCCCCAAGTCGCGCGTTCGCCAGATCAACATCATCGGAAACGAGAATTTCTCCGATGGCGAGCTGAAGGGCGAAATGGTCACGCACGAGACCGGCCTGTTCAGCTTCCTCAGCGGCAATACCAGCTACGATCCCGATCGGCTGGCTTTCGACCAGCAGAAGCTGCGCGAGTTCTACCTGACGCAGGGCTATGTCGATTTCCGCGTGGTGTCGGCGGTGGCCGAACTGACGCCGGACAAGCGCGACTTCATCATCACCTACGTGGTCGAGGAAGGCCCGCGCTACAAGTTCGGCGATGTCGAGGTGACCAGCCAGATCCGCGACTTCGATGGCGAGGCGCTGACCCGTGGTCTGACGATCGAGGAAGGCGACTGGTACGATGCGCAGCGGATCGAGGATACGGTCGAGGAACTGACCGAACTCGCCGGCCGCTTCGGTTATGCTTTCGCAGATGTCCGCCCGGAATTCCGCCGCAACGCGGATGACCTGACGATGGACATCACGATGGCGATCAACGAAGCGCCGCGTGTTTATATCGAGCGGGTCGACGTCAACGGCAACACGCTGACGCAGGACAAGGTCATCCGCCGCGAGTTCCGTGCGTCGGAAGGCGATGCGTTCAATACGCTCGCTGTCGAACGGACCACCGCGCGCATCAACTCGCTGGGCTTCTTCCAGGAAGGCTTCGAGGTCGAACAGGTGGAAACCACCGATCCCGACCGGATCGTGCTGGAAGCCAATGTCGAAGAGCAGCCGACCGGTGAACTGCAGCTTTCGGCAGGCTTCTCCTCGCTCGAAAGCTTCCTGTTCTCCGGCTCGATCCGGCAGCGCAACTTCCGTGGTCGGGGGCAGACTGTCGGCGCGTCGGCGCAGATTTCCCGCTATTCGAATTCGGTCAATCTCAGCTTCACCGAACCGTATGTGTTCGATCGCAATCTGTCGCTTGGCGCGGACCTGTATCGCCGCGACGTGAACAGCTTTAACCTCAACGATCGCGACCAGACCCGCTACAAGAAGGTGACGACCGGCGGCTCTGTGCGCCTTGGCCTGCCGCTCACAGAGTACTCGTCGGTCCTGTTCAGCTATACCCTGAACTACGATCAGGTGACGATCGACGAGAACCAGTTCTTCAACGATTTCGACAATGACGGAATCCAGGAATGTGAGCCGCTGCTTGT
This sequence comes from Alteriqipengyuania sp., assembly GCF_964222115.1. NCBI lineage: Bacteria > Pseudomonadati > Pseudomonadota > Alphaproteobacteria > Sphingomonadales > Erythrobacteraceae > Alteriqipengyuania > Alteriqipengyuania sp. Next base: position 30,276 of record NZ_CAXQBM010000048.1, on the reverse strand, counting down.
TTCGCGTTTCATCTGCGACACGCTGGGCAACCGGATGAGCTCGATCCTGGGTCTCAACTACGTCTACAACTCGACCAACAGCTATTACCGCCCGTCGCGCGGCGACCGTTATTCGCTGGGCCTCGATTTCGCTGGATTGGGCGGGGACGTCAAATATCTGCGAATTCGCGGGCAGACTGCAAAATACTGGCCGGTACTCGGCGATTTCATTTTCTCGCTGTCGGCTGAAGGCGGCTACATTCACGGCCTGTCGGATCGCGGTGCCGGTCTCGACGATGTCGTACTGACCGATCGCTTTTTCCTGGGTGAGCCGCAGATGCGTGGCTTCGACATTCGCGGCGTCGGCCCGCGCGTGCTCCGCCAGCCCATCAGCACCGACACGGACGGTAACGCGCTGGTCATCACCGATCGCGAACGCGGTGGCGATGACGCTATCGGCGGCAATGCCTATTATCTCGGCCGCGCAGAGCTCGAAATCCCGCTGGGTGCGGGCGCTCGCGAATTCGGGCTGCGTCCGTCGATCTTCCTCGATGTCGGTGCGCTGTTCAACGTGTCGACCCCGCAGTTGCAGAACAGCCCGTTCCCGGACGGGATCTCTTACCAGCGGCGCGACTCTGACGGCAATTTGCTGTATCTGACTGCGGATAACGTGCTGACCACCGATTCGACCGATTCCAGTGGCGCTCCGCTGGATCCGGCTGAACTGACGATCGCCCCCTTCCAGGAAGTGTTCGTTGGCAACAGCTCCAGCCCGCGCATTTCGCTGGGTATCGGCGTCGACTGGAACTCGCCCTTCGGACCGTTCCGGATCGATCTTGCCCATGTGTTGCGCAAGGTCGAAGGCGATGACGTTAAATCCATCTCATTCAATGTAGGGACGCAATTCTGATGAAATTCTTCAAAACCACGCTCGCGGTGGCGACTGCGCTGGGCGCCACTTTTGCCGCGATGCCGGCCGCAGCGCAGGTCAACGGGATCGCGATCAGCAACCCCGAAGCCGTGATGCTCAACAGTCAGGCGCGGATTGCCGCATATGAAGCGATCGATACCGCTAACGAAAGCCTGTACCAGCAAATGGAAGCCGTGCAGCGCGAGATGGCGACGTTGCAGCAGAGCCTCGACACCAATTCCGACAACCAGCTGAGCGATGCCGAGGTGCAGGCGCAGCCTAGCGTCGTGGCGCAGCTGGAACAGAAAGAGCAGCAGATCGTCCAGATGGCGCAGCCGATTGCGCGTGCACAGGCCTATGTGCTCGAACAGCTGCTGGCGGACTATCCCAATGCCCGTAACCAGGTGATGCAGCAGAAGAATGTGCAGATGCTGCTGACGCCCGAAGTGGTCCAGTACGCGCCGGATACGGCTGACGTCACGAAGGACATTCTCGCAGCCCTCAACCAGCGCATGCCTTCTGTCGCGACGCAAGTGCCGGCCGATTGGCGCGCGTCGCAAACGGCGGTTACGCTGCAGCAGCGGATGCAGCAGTTGATTGTGGGCATTGCCCAGCGTCAGGCGATTGCCGCAGCCATGCAGCAGCAGCAGCAGACGGCTCAGCCGCAGGCTCCTGCACAGCCGACCGGGCGTTAATCCCATCGCTGACGCTGAAACCACGGGCGCGGCCGAGCCGCGGACAATGGATGTGCGGCAGGTCCTCAAGGCCTTGCCGCACCGCTACCCGCTATTGCTCGTCGACCGGGTCGAGGACCTGACCTTGGGCGAAGAAATCCACGCGGTAAAGGCGGTGACCTTCAACGAAGATTTCTTCCAGGGCCATTTTCCCGGTGCGCCGATCATGCCCGGTGTGTTGCAGATCGAGGCGCTGGCGCAGGCCGCCGCGATTCTCGGGATCGAGACGCTGGAACTTTCCGGGACGGGCAAGCTCGTGTTTTTCATGGGTATTGATGCGGCCAAATTCCGCTCGCCCGTGACACCGGGCTGCCTGCTCGACCTCAAGGTTTCGTTCCTGCAGAAGCGAAGCCGGGTCTACAAGTTTGCCGGCAAGGCAAGCGTGAATGGCAAGGTGACCTGTGAGTGCGAATTCACCGCGATGATCGCCGATCCGCCGGAATAAACGCCGGTTCGAAGTAGACTTGCCAATTGCGCGCGTTGGGACTATCCGCGCGCCTTTCCCACTCAACAGCTGGACCGGTCGGAACCGTTCCGAGGCTATGGAGACATGACATGAAGGCCGAAGGGCACCCCGATTACCACACCATCAACGTCAAGATGACCGATGGTACCGAATTCCAGACCCGCTCCACCTGGGGCAAGGAAGGCGATACGCTGACCCTGGAAATCGATCCGACCAGCCACCCGGCTTGGACCGGCGGCAAGCAGCAGCTTCAGGAAGGTGGCCGCGTGGCCGCGTTCAACAAGCGCTTCGGCGGCCTCAGCCTCAAGAAGTAAGCCTGATACAAGCTTTGCGGCCTCGCGCCGCGATCAGAGGGCGGTCCTGCGGGGCCGCCCTTTTTGGTAAGTCAGACGGGTTCGAGCGGGTGATGCGGCTTTTGCGGATAGGTCACGGCTATCGCCTGACCTTTCGCAACCCTGCCGCACTGTTCGACTACGCCCATCATTCCGCACTTGCGGAATAGCGATCCGTCTTCCCTCCGCTCGATCATTTCTGCCAGAAGCCCCGGCATGAATGCCTCGATCTGCTTGCACGGATTGCGCAGCCCGGTGATGCGGATTTCCGCACCTCCTATGGTCAGGAGCGTACCTTCGGGCAATCCGAGCAGGTCGATCCCCCGCGTCAGGATATTCTCCCCAAGATCGCCGGGCCTGATCTGAAACCCCTTTTGTTCCAGGTCGTCGAAGAGTTCGGCATGGATAAGATGGACCTGTCGCAGGTTCGGCTGGGTCGGATCGACGCGTATGCGCGAGAGGTGCTGGACCGTCTGTCCGCCATGCGCGTCTTCTGCCACGCCAAAGCCTTCGACAAGTTCGATCGTGTCGCAAGTCTGCTTGGAAAAGCCATGCTGCGGGCTTGCCGAAACCGAGGCAACCTGCGGATCGCCGGTCACCCCCACGGCCTTTCACGATACCATTTCGTGATCACGTACTTGGTGCCTTTGCGCACCTTCATCCCGTGGTGCATCGTGTTGGGATTCACGCTCTGGTCGGGGCGCCGGTTGTTCCAGCACACCAGCTTTCCGGTTTCGGGCTGGAAGTTCTTCTTGATCACTTTGAAGCGCGTCGCGCCGCCGGCCTCGGGCTCGTTGAGGTAGATCATGAAGGTCCAGGTCCGCTGCCCTGCGGTCGCGCAATACTTCTCCCAGTCTTGGCCGCCGGGGTTGAAATAGTCGCAATGCGCCTTGAACTCCTGCCCCACGGCATAGCGTTGCCCCTGCAATGGCTCCCCATGCGCTGGGTCGATGCCGGAGATCTCGGCGAGCATCGCGTCGAGGCGCTGCGTGCGCGGGTCTTCCATCGGCAGGTCGCAGGTTTCGCTGGTGCGGAAATACATGTCGCCATCATGGTCGGCGAGGGTGGAGGGGCGCCGCTTGGCATCGATCATCGCGATCAGTTCGGCGCAGAATTGGGGATCGAGGAATTCCCGCTTCTGGAGGATCTCCAGCTTGGAGAAGGGCAGCCGCTGCATACCCTTGGTCGCCAGTTCGTTCGCGTCGGATTCGCCGGGATCACGCATGGCGTTTCCATGCGCGAATGACGGGGCGTTTTGCAAGCCGCGCAATAATCCTGCGCCAGAGGCCTTCAAATGCGGTTTTCGCTTCCCATTTGGCGCCGTGCGTGCAAGCGAATAATGCGTGCAATCTCCGCACTTGACGCGGCGATTCGTGCGCGTAACTGCCACGTCCCTTGGCGTGGCTGCGCCGGGGCATATGGCGATCGTAGCTCAGTTGGTTAGAGCGCCGGTTTGTGGTACCGGAGGTCGGGGGTTCGAGACCCCTCGATCGCCCCATTTTCCCCCGTGCACGCCCCGACAGGCCCGAAGAGAACTCCTGTGGGGATGTGCACAAGCCGATGACCGCTTTCTGGACCGAGCCCGATTTCGACGACCACGAAGTGGTGCATTTCGTCCATGACGAAAAGCGCGGGCTCACGGCGATCATTGCGCTTCATTCGACCCATCTCGGCCCGGCAGCGGGCGGTACGCGCTTCTGGCATTACGAAGATCCCGGCGCCGCGATGCGCGATGCGCTGCGGCTGAGCCGCGGGATGAGCTACAAGAACGCGATGGCAGGCCTGCCCATGGGCGGCGGCAAGGCCGTGATCCTGGCCGACGAGCAACGCCGCAAGACGCCTGAGATGCTGGCCGCATTCGGTGAAGCGGTGAACGGCCTCGGCGGAAAGTATGTCACCGCAGAGGATGTCGGCATTACCGTGGAAGACATGGTCGCGGTCAACCAGCAGACAGATTACGTCTCCGGCCTGCCGGTCGATGAAGGCGAGGCTGGGGGCAATCCGGGCCCGTTCACCGCGCTGGGCATTTATCTCGGCATCAAGGCTGCCGTACAGCACAAGTTGGGGCGCGACAGCGTGGAAGGCGTCCATGTCTCGCTGCAAGGCGTAGGGAGTGTGGGCGGCGGCGTTGCGCGGCTGCTGGCAAAGGACGGTGCGCGCCTGACGTTGAGCGATATCCGGGAAGATAACGCGGCCTCGCTGGGCGAAGAACTGGGCGCGGATGTCGTCTCGCCCGATGCGATCATGGCGGTCGGATGCGACGTGTTCAGCCCCAATGCGCTGGGCGCGATCCTGAACGAGGAAGGCATCGCCAAGCTCGATTGCGCGATCGTTGCGGGCGGTGCGAACAACCAGCTCGCCCGGCCGGAGAACGGCACGATGCTGGCCGAGCGGGGCATCCTGTATGCGCCCGATTACGTGATCAACGCGGGCGGTATCGTCAGCGTGACGATGGAATATCTGTGCCGCCGCGATAATGCACCCTGCGACATCAACGAGGTGCGTCGGCGCATCGCACTGATTCCGGATCGCCTGACGAAGATCTGGCAGGACAGCGAAGCGCAAGCCTCCTCGCCCGACCGGGTGGCCGATGCGATGGCGCAGGAACTTATCGGGCGGCGCTGAACGGTCTTTCGACCCGGCGGTTTCCGCTGCAAAACCTTGCGCCGGACACCTCCGGGCGGCATAGGGTCACGCGATAAAAATCATGCATGGTTTCGCCAATCCCCGCCGGTTTCTCGCGCTTGCGACAAGGCTGACCCCGATCCTGCTGGTATCGGGTCTGGTCATTACCGCTGCCGTCTTTGCCTATGGCCTCCTTGCCGCTCCTGCCGAGCGTCTGCAGGGCGAGACCGTGCGCATCCTGTTTCTCCATGTGCCTACCGCATGGCTGGGCATGGCCGGGTGGTCGACCATCGCCATTGCCAGCCTGGTAGAACTGGTGTGGCGGCATCCGCTGGCGGGAATAGCCGCGCGCGCCGCAGCCATGCCCGGTGCCGTCTTCACGGCCCTGTGCCTGATCACCGGATCGCTGTGGGGTCGCCCTGCGTGGGGCACCTGGTGGGTGTGGGACGGACGCCTGACCAGCATGCTGGTGCTGCTGTTCCTCTACCTCGCCTATATCGCGCTTGCGCAGGCAGTGGAGCGGGAAGGGGCGTCCTCGCGCATCCCGGCGATCTTCGGGCTGGTCGGCGTGGTCAATATTCCGATCATCCACTTCTCGGTTATCTGGTGGAATAGTCTGCACCAGCCGCCCAGCATCACCGCCAGCGGATCGGCCATGGCGCCCGAGTTCCTGTGGCCGCTGCTGCTGGTCACGCTGGGAATGTCGCTGCTGTACGGCGGTATCGTGCTGGCCCGCATGCGTGCTCTGCTGGCAAATATCCAGGCCGAAGCACGCTTGCGGCGTCGCGCGATAGAGGCCTGAGCGATGCAGGAAAATCTCGACCAGTGGACATTCGTGCTTGCGGCTTACGCAATCGGCATCGGGGGCATCCTGTCGATGACCGGCTGGAGCTGGCAGAGGATGCGCGCCGCCGAACGGCGCCGGGATAAGGCCCGCGAAAAGACGCGCGACAAGGGCACCGGCGAATGACCGCTCTCGCCCCCAAACATCAAAGGCTCGTCCTCGTGCTCGTGGCGCTGGGCGTGCTGATCGCGGCAGGAATGCTGGCCGCGTGGGGTCTGCGCAGCCAGGCGGACTATTTCTACCTGCCAGAGGATATCGCCGAAAACCCGCCCGAACCGGGGCGGGCGATCCGGCTGGGTGGAGTGGTGCAGCAAGGCTCTATCCGCACGCTGGCGGACGGGGTGACGATCGCCTTCGCGGTCACCGGACGACATGGCGATGCCATCCCCGTGACCTATCGCGGGATCGTGCCGGACCTGTTCGTCGAAGGATCGGGCGTCATCGCCAATGGGCGGCTTACCGATGGCGGCACGTTCGAGGCCGAAACCCTGCTCGCCAAGCATGACGAGAATTACACGCCGCGCGAACTCGAAGGATTGAGCGACGTCGAGGCGCGCGAGACGCTGGAAGAAAGCGCCGCAGCCGCGCCATGATCGCCGAGCTTGGCCTTGCCGCCCTGTGGCTCGCCGCAGGTCTCTGCGTGCTGCAACTGATCGCGGGCGCTGCTGGCGCGCGTAGCGACGTTCAAGGCGCGCTGAGTGCACTGGTACGCCCTGCTGCTGTCGTGCAGGGCGTCTTGCTGCTGGTCGCTTTCGCCTACCTGCTGCGCGTGTTCGCGGTGACCGACCTGTCGGTCGCGCTCGTCGCTGCCAACAGCCACGCGGACAAGCCGCTGATCTACCGGATTTCGGGCGCCTGGGGGAACCACGAGGGCTCGATGCTGCTGTGGGTTACCATCCTGGGGCTGTGCAGCGCATTGGTCGCTCTGTTCGAACAGCGCGGAGAACAACGCTTTATCAAGGCGGCGATGGCGGCGCAGGGCTTCGTCGCGCTGGGTTTCTACGCCTTCCTGCTGCTCAGTTCGAACCCGTTCGAGCGCCTCGACCCGGCGGCAGCGACCGGCGCCGGGCTGAATCCGCTGTTGCAGGACATCGGCCTCGCGCTGCATCCGCCCACGCTCTACGTCGGCTATGTCGGGTTGTCGGTCGCCTTCAGCTTCGTCGTCGCGGGACTGCTGACCCGGCAGGCAGGCCCCGATCTGGCGCGCGCGATGCGTCCGTGGGTGCTGGCGGCATGGATCGCGCTGACGCTCGGCATCGCGGCGGGTAGCTACTGGGCCTATTACGAGCTGGGCTGGGGCGGCTGGTGGTTCTGGGACCCGGTCGAGAACGCATCGCTGATGCCGTGGCTCGCGGCGACCGCGCTGCTCCATTCGGCCAGCGTCCTCGCCGCGCGCGACGCGCTGCGCACCTGGACCATCATGCTGGGCGTGGTCGCCTTCTCGATGAGCATGGTCGGCACTTTCCTCGTCCGCTCCGGTATTCTCACCAGCGTGCATGCCTTCGCGGTCGACCCTGAGCGGGGTGCGTTCATCCTCGGCCTGCTGACGCTGTATATCGGGGGCGCCTTCGTGCTGTTCGCACTGCGAGCCGGTGCACTGGCAGAGGGCAAGCGCTTTGCCACGGTGAGCCGTGAGGGCGCGCTGGTGGTCAATAATGTGATGCTGAGCGGCATCCTGGCTGTCGTGCTGCTGGGCACGCTATATCCGCTGTTGGCCGAGGCGCTGGGAACGCGCGTTTCGATCGGGCCCCCGTATTACAATCCGGTCACGGCGGTGTTCGCGGTGCCGATGCTGCTGGTGCTCGCGGTTGGCCCGCTGCTGCGCTGGAAACGCGACAACCTGCGCCGCATCGCGGTGCCGCTGGTGCTGTTGGGAGCGATCCTCGCGGCATCGATCACCATTGTGGTCGTCTTCACCGGGGCCGGTGTGCTGGCGACCATGGGGCTGGCACTCGCTGCCCTGCTGGCGCTCGCCAGCTGGCTACCGCTGGCCGGTCGTCGCATCACTCGCGTACCGCTGCCCCTCTGGGGTTCGATGCTCGCGCATTTCGGTATCGCGGTCAGTCTTGCCGGGATGGCGAGCGAAAGCGCCTTTTCGACCGAACGGCTGGTGGCCATGCGCGCGGGCGATACCGTTTCCGTCGGGCCGTTCGAAGCGCGACTGGAAGCGGTTGAGCCTGTGGCCGGGCCGAACTGGACTGCGCTCGAAGCGCGCGTTGCGGCGTCTTCCAACGGCACTGGCGCGACGCTTCGTCCGCAGGCGCGTACCTTTACCGAGCCGCAGCAGAGTACCAGCGAGGCGGCCTTGCTCACGCGCCGGGATGGCCAGCTTTACGCCATTCTTGGCGACGCCGCCGGCGACGATCGCTGGCAATTGCGCCTATGGTGGAAACCCTTCGTCACGCTGATCTGGTTTGGCGCCATTCTGATTGCGCTGGGCGGTCTGCTGTCGCTGATCGGTCATCTGCGCAATGGTGTTCGCCGCTGGAAAATCCGCGATGCGATGGCGCGTCGTCGGGCGGAAAGAGCCACTGCATGAAGCGGCTGTGGCTCATAATCCCGCTCGCGCTGTTCGCGCTGTTCCTGGGGCTGGCGGCCTACCAGATGGCGCAGCCGAAGGACGAGTTGGTGCGCAGTGCCATGATTGGCAAGCCGCTGCCCGCGTTCGACCTGCCGGGTCGCGACGACGAAGCGCCGCGCGTGGCGTCTGCCATGTTCACCGATGGCCAGCCGCGCCTGCTTAACGTGTGGGCCACCTGGTGCGTGCCGTGCATCGCCGAGGCTCCGCAGCTCGAAGCCCTGGAAGAGCGCGGTGTGCCGATTGTCGGCATTGCCATCCGCGACGATCCGCAGGCGATGGCGCAGTTCCTGTCACGATACGGCGATCCCTACGTCGCCATCGCGCGCGACGATATTGCCGAGGTGCAGCTCGCCCTGGGCTCCTCGGGTGTGCCCGAAACCTTCGTGATCGATGGCGACGGGATCATCCGTTACCAGCATATCGGCGATATCCGGCCCAACCAGGTCGACGAGATCTATGCCGAGTGGGAGGCTGCGAAATGATGCCCTCTGCGCTCCTGGCGGCGGCACTTTTGGCAGTGAGCGCGCCCGGCGCGGGGCAGGCGGTTTCCTCCGCTCCCCTCGCCAATACGCAGCTTGCCGATCCGGTGGCGGAGGCCGAGGCACAGGCGCTGATGGAAGAGCTGCGCTGCCTTACCTGCCAGTCGCAATCCATCGCCGATAGCGATGCGCCGATGGCGGGCGACATGCGCCACCAGGTGCGCAGCCGTATTGCGGCGGGTGAGAGCCCCGAGGAAGTACGCGCCTGGCTGGTCGAACGCTATGGCGATTACGTCACCTTCCGGCCCGGAATAGGTGCCGCCACGTGGCCCCTCTATGCTCTGCCGCTGCTGTTCCTGCTGATTGCCGGTGCGGTCCTTATCCGCCGTCTTGGGAGGCGCGGGGAATGACGTGGATCGCAATTGTCGCGCTGGCCGTCATCGCATTCGGCATCGGCTTTCTGATTTCGGGCGAAGGGCGCCGGGTATGGACCTTGCTCGCATCGGCGCTGGTCTTCGCGCTCGCCGGCTATGCGTGGCAGGGCTCGCCCGATCTTGCAGCATCGCCCAAGCAGGCCGAACGCGAGGTGATGCCGACCTCCGACGCGATGATCGACGCACGCCGCGCGTTCTATAATGTCGAGGGCATCCCGCCTTCGCGCTACGTCGTGATTGCGGATGGCTTTTCGCGCCGGGGTCAGCATGCGGACGCGGCCGGGATGCTGCGCAATGGTGTGAGCGAAAACCCGGAGGATGGGGAGGCATGGCTCGCACTGGCGCTGGCGCTGGCCGAGCATTCGCATGGACAGGTTACCCCGCCGGTCGGCTATGCGTTCGACCGGGCGCGCAGGGCATCGCAGGGCAATCCGGCACCTTACTATTTTCGCGGTATCATTGCGATGCGCAGCGGCGCTCTGGGCGAAGCGCGCGAGTATTGGGCGCAAGGGCTCGCCGAGGCTGACGAGAACGCCAAGGGGCGCGAATTCGTCACGCAGCAGCTGGAACGGCTTGATGGTGTGATCGGCGTGCTGGGCGAACGCGCACCGCAAATCGCTCCGCAAGCCCCCGCCCGACCTTGACCTATGTTGCATGTGCACACTGGCACTGCTAACCGCGCTCGCCTGCCTCACATCAGGCGTGAACCGTGCCTGCCGGAGGCTAGCAGGCTGAGTATGGCACCTAGCGCATGAGCGATTCCCCAGCAACAGCGGACCCGGGCGCGACACCGCCCGCAAAGGGCACCACCGCGCACCATGCCTCCACGGCGACGCTGGCTTTCGGTGCGATCGGGATCGTCTTCGGCGATATCGGCACCAGCCCGCTCTACGCCTTTCGCGAAACCTTCATCGGACCCAACCCGCTGGCGCTGGACGCGGCGCATGTGTTGGGCGTGGTCAGCCTGATCTTCTGGTCGATGACGCTGATCGTGGCGATCCAGTACGTCTCGATCCTGATGCGCGCGGACAACAAGGGGCAGGGCGGCTCGCTGGCTCTCGTCGCGCTGATTTCCCGCTCGATCAGCAAGTCCAAATATGGCTGGCTGGCGATCCTGCTGGGCGTCTTCGCGACCTCGCTGTTTTACGGCGACTCGATGATTACGCCTGCGATTTCGGTGCTTTCGGCGGTCGAGGGGCTGACCGTGGTGGACGAGGGGCTGCAGGATTTCGTCATCCCCATCGCGCTTGGCCTGCTGGTTGCGCTGTTCCTGTTGCAGAAGCGCGGGACGGCCAAGGTGGGTGCACTCTTCGCCCCGGTGATGATCGTCTATTTCACGGTCATCGCGGGTCTGGGCATCAACCAGATCGTGCAGCATCCCCAGATCCTGTGGGCGCTGAGCCCGCATCACGCGGTCAATTTCTTCATCCTCGACGGCTGGCTGGCCTTCCTTGCACTGGGATCGGTCGTGCTGGCGGTGACGGGCTCCGAAGCGCTTTATTCGGATATGGGCCACTTCGGGCGCGGCCCGATGCGGTTGAGCTGGTTCGGCTTCGTCATGCCGTGCCTGCTGCTCAACTATTTCGGGCAGGGCGCGATGATGATCAGCCTGCCTGCCGAAGCCGCAGCAGAGGCGATCCGCAGTCCGTTCTTCTTCCTTGCCAGCGAAGACTGGCGCCTGCCGCTAGTGTTCCTCGCCACCGTAGCGACCTTCATCGCCAGCCAGGCGGTGATATCGGGCGCCTTCTCGATCACCCACCAGGCGATGCAGCTTGGCTATATCCCGCGGCTTTCGATCCGCCATACGAGCGAGAGCGAAGCGGGGCAGATTTATATTCCGGCAGTCAACTGGGCGTTGCTTGTGGCAGTCATCATCCTGGTGCTGACCTTCCAGAACTCGTCCAATCTCGCGAGCGCCTATGGCATCGCCGTGACCGGGGCAGTGACCATCGATACCTTGCTGATGGGCGTATTGTTCGTCGGCGTGTGGAAGTGGAAATGGTGGGTCGCCGCGCCGATCGTGTTGCTGTTCCTGATCGTCGATGGCGCCTACTTTGCCGCCAACCTGACCAAGATTACCGATGGCGGCTGGTTCCCGCTGGTGGTTGGCCTCGTCGCCTTCACCTTGCTCACCACATGGGCGCGCGGACGCAAGCTGATGCGGGAGCGGATGGGAGAGGTCGCGCTGCCGATCGAAATTTTCGCCAAGTCCGCTCAGAACAGCGCCACGCGCGTGCCGGGCACCGCGATCTTCATGGCATCGAGCACTGCGGGTGTGCCCTCCGCGCTCCTCCACAATATCAAGCACAACAAGGTTCTGCACGAGCGGGTGGTGATCCTGACCGTCGAGATCCAGGATGTGCCCTATGTCGATAGCGAGCACCGTTGTGAGTTCAGAGAGATCGGCAGCGGCTTCTATCGCGCGGTGCTGCATTACGGGTTCATGGACGAAACCAACGTGCCGCAGGGCCTGAAACAGATGAGCAGGTGCGGCGGCGAGTTCGACATGATGGAGACGAGCTTCTTCCTCAGCCGCCAGACATTGCTGGCGAGCGAAAAGCCCGGCATGCCGATCTGGCGCGAGAAAGTGTTTGCATGGATGCTGCGCAACTCGGCGAGCGCGATGCAGTTTTTCCGCCTGCCCACGAACCGCGTGGTCGAGCTGGGTTCGCAGGTGCGGATTTAGGAAGTCAGACAGCACGCCGCCCTTGCCAGACAAGGGCTGCGGCCCCCACATGGGCACATGCTCAGCGTTAGCCCGGAAGTTGCCCTCCTCACCCTCGGTATCCTACTGATGGCGACCGTCTTCGCCGGGTCGCTCTCCAGCCGCTTCGGCCTGCCCGCACTAATCGGGTTCCTGTGTCTCGGGATGATCGCCGGGGTCGACGGGCCGGGCGGTATCGTTTTCGACGATTACCAGCTGACGCAGGGCGTCGGCATTGCGTGCCTTATCTTCATCCTGTTTTCGGGCGGGATCGACACCGATTGGCGCGATGTGCGCCGCGTGGCCGCGCCAGCTTTGGTCCTTGCAACGGCGGGCGTGCTGGTGAGTGCGGGCGTCGTCGCGCTCTCTGCAGTGCTGTTGCTCGATTTCAGTCCTTTCCAAGGCTTCCTGCTGGGCGCGATCGTCGCCTCCACCGATGCGGCGGCGGTGTTCGCGATCCTGCGATCGACCGGGCTCGACCTGCATGGGGACGTGCCTGCGCTGATCGAAGTGGAATCGGGCTCCAACGATCCGATGGCGATCTTCCTGGTCGGCGCGGCGCTGATGTTCATCACCATGCCCGAGTTCTCGCCCGTCACCCTCATGCCGCAGTTCGTGCTGCAGATGGTGCTCGGCGCGGTGATCGGGCTGGGGGCGGGCTACCTGATGCCCGAGGTGCTCAAGCGCACGCAGTACCGGCACGGCGGGCTGGCCTTCGTCATCTCGATCGCCGCCGCGCTGATCGCGTTCGGGCTGGCATCGGTGTTGGGCGGCAACGGTTTCCTCGCCGCGTATGTTGCAGGCCTCGCCGCCGGTAACCGAACGTATCGTGCCCGCGCCATCGTATCGACCTTTCAGGACGGGCTGGCTTGGCTTGCGCAGGTAGTGATGTTCCTCACGCTCGGCCTGCTGATCACGCCGTCGAACCTTACCGGAGTGGTGTTGCCCGGGCTGGCGATCACCGTCATCCTGATGTTCGTCGCAAGGCCGCTGAGCGTCTTCATCTGCCTTGCACCGTTCCGCCGGTTCGGCTGGCGCGCAAAGCTGTTCGTTTCATGGGCGGGCCTGCGCGGTGCGGTGCCGATCGTGCTGGCAACCTTCCCCATGGTTGCGGGCGTGCCCAGCGCCTTCACGATCTTCAACATCGTGTTCTTCGTCGTCCTGCTATCGAGCATCATTCAGGGCCCGACCATCAACTGGATGGCGACGCGGCTGGGCCTGGTCGCGAGCGATGGCGGGGAAGGCGGCGCGGCCGAGGCTACCCCCTGAACCGCGCGCCTGCCCGCAGGCGTCAGCCCGTTGGTGGTTCCTCGTCGGGCAGGCCCTCGTTCCGTTCCGGGTCCAACCCGTGTTTCAGCAGCATCGGGATCTGCGTGAAGGTGAAGGCGAGGCTGAGCCCCATGAACACCCACAGCTTGGCCCAAAGCCAGGACTCGAAGCTCAATGACAGGCGCAGCGCCTCGTTCAGCACCGCGAGGAACAGGAAGAACACGCCCCAGTTGCGAGACAGTTTGAGCCAGCCCTCCTGCGACAACCCTTCGAACGCTGCCTCCAGCAGCCATTGGAGGAAAGCCTTGCCCTTGAACCAGCCGACCAACAGCACGACCCCGAAGAAGGCGTAGAGCACGGTGGGTTTGACCTGCACGTAGAAGGGATCGCGCAGCAGGATCGTCAGCCCGCCGAAACCGACGATCAATACGGTCGACAGCATCAGCATTTTCGACACGTGTCCAAGCACCAGCTTGCTCGCGATCACCGCCGCGATGGCCGCGACGATGAAGGCGCCGGTCGATTTGATGATTGCGAACAGCGTGCCAACCGAATCCTCGCCCTCGGGGCGGAACAGGTAGAAGCTGACGAGGAAGACGATCAGTGGGCCGTAGTCGATCGCGACATTCAGCCAGCCGGATTTGGGTTTCGATTGGGTTTCGGGGGTAGGGTCAGTCATGATTTCCGTTCGTCCTGAGCCTGTCGAAGGGCGAACAATGCGCCCACGTTCGCGGTTCGATAGGCTCACCACGAACGGGATGGGGAGCGCAAGAGGTTATGCCACTCCCGCAATCACACGCGCGACGATATCGGGATCGAAAGGCCGCAGGTCGTCGAGCTGCTCGCCCACGCCGATGGCATGGATCGGCAGGCCGTATTTCTGCGCCGCGGCGACCAGCACGCCGCCCCTCGCAGTGCCGTCCAGCTTGGTCATGATGAGCCCGGTGACGCCCGCGACTTCCCGGAACACGTCGATCTGGCTCAACGCGTTCTGGCCGTTGGTCGCATCGAGCACCAGCACGACATCGTGCGGTGCCTCGGGATTCAGCCGCCCCAGCACCTTCCTGATCTTGGCCAGCTCGTCCATCAGCTCGCGCTTGTTCTGCAGGCGCCCGGCGGTATCGACGATCAGCGCGTCGGTGCCTTCGTTGGTCCCCCGCTTGACCGCATCGAACACGATGCTGGCCGGGTCGCCGCCCTCGGGCCCGCGCACCAGCGGCACGCCCACGCGGTCCGCCCAGGTCTGCAATTGGCCGATCGCAGCCGCGCGGAAGGTGTCGCCCGCCGCCAGCATCACCTCGTAATCGTCTTCCATGAACAGGTGCGCGAGCTTGGCGATGGTGGTCGTCTTGCCGCTGCCGTTGACGCCGATCACTAGGACCACCTGCGGGCGCGGGAAGGCGGTGACTTCCAGCGGTTTGGCCACCGGACGCAGGATCGCGGCGATTTCCTCCGCCACCGCCTCGCGTAGCTGGCGTTCGGTAATCTCGTTGCCGAAACGCTGTTCGCGCAGCGCCTCGCGCACGCGGCCCGCCGCTTCGGGGCCAAGGTCCGACATGATCAGCGCATCCTCGATCTCGTCGAGCGTTGCGTCGTCAAGACGTGCGTTTCCTACAGGTGCGATATTCTCGCTCAGGCGATCCGAGGTCTTGCGAAAGCCGCCCAGCAGGCGGTCGCTCCAGTTGGAGGCGCTGTCGCTCATGCGAGCATTCCTTCGATGATCCGGGTTGGTGTGAGGCGTACGATGCTGCCCGGCGCGGTGCCATCGGGCACTGCGACTCGGGCGAAGTGCGGCGTGTAGCCGCTGCTGTCCTTTTCCGCGAGAACGCGATGCTCGTGCCCGATCAGGCTTTCGAGCCATGTATCGCGCACCTGCCGAACGGCTGCGCGCAATTCGGCCGCCCGTGCCTTGATCACCGGCACATCGACCTGCGGCATGCGCGCAGCGGGCGTGCCGTCACGTGGCGAGTAGGGGAAAATGTGCCCGTGCACGATTTCGCACGCGGCGATGATCGAGAGATTGTCCGCGTGATGCGCGTCGGTTTCGGTCGGGAAGCCCGCGATCAGGTCCGCCCCGATGGCAATCTCGGGCCGCTGAGCCTTGAGCTGCGCAACCAGATCGATCGCCTGAGCGCGGCTGTGCCGCCGTTTCATCCGCTTGAGGATCAGGTCGCTGCCGTGCTGGAGCGAGAGATGGAGGTGCGGCATTACACGCGCTTCGTTCGCGATCAGATCGAACAGCGTGTCGTCAATCTCGATCCCGTCGACCGAGGAGAGACGCAGCCGCGGTAGCTGCGGGAATTCGCGCAGGATCGCCTCGACCAGCACCCCGAGTCGCGGTTCGCCGGAAAGATCATGGCCCCACGAAGTGAGATCGACCCCCGTCAGGACCACTTCATTGGCACCGCTCTCGATTCCGGTTTCAACATTGCGAAGGACGGTCGCGATCGGGTCGGAACGGCTGGTGCCGCGACCCTGAGGAATGCTGCAGAAGGTGCAGGCATGGTCGCACCCGTTCTGTACGCCGATGAACGCCCTTGTGCGCGTTTGTTGGTGCGTTGTGCGCGGTTCTGGCAGGTTCCAGCTGCGTGCATCCAACTTGGCTGCATTGGCGACGAACCCGTCGACCTCTTCCATCGCGCCCAGGGCTTCACGCTCGGTCTCTGCAGCGCATCCGGTTACCAGCAACCGCGCATCGGGATGCGCCTTGCGCGCCCGCCGGATCGCCTGCCGCGTGTGGCGTACCGCCTCGCGCGTGACCGAACAGGAATTGACGACCACCAGACCGCGCTCTGCCTCGACCAGTGCGGCAATCCGTTCGCTCTCGGCGTGATTGAGACGACAGCCGAGCGAAATGACCCGTTCGCTGCTCAAGAAAAGTCGTCCAGCTCGAACGATCCGCGATAGCTCTCGCTTGCAGGGCCCGCCATGTGGATGGCGCCCTCCGCGTCGTGCCGGATGGTCAGGATGCCGCCGGGCAGCGTGACCTTGACCTTGGCATCGACCAGGCCCTGCCGATAGGCGACCGCCGTCGTGGCGCAGGCACCAGTGCCGCATGCCAGCGTCAGGCCTGCACCGCGTTCCCACACTCGTAGCTTGATCGCATCGCGGGCGACGACCTGCGCGACATTCACATTGATCCGTTCGGGAAACAGCGGGTCGGTCTCTATCTGCGGCCCCAGATGGTCGAGCGGAATGTCGGTAACATCGTCGACGAAGAAGACCACGTGCGGATTGCCGACATTCACGGCGCTCGGCCTTTCGAGCATGTCCCAACCCAGCGGCATCTCGCGCGTATCCATCGCATAGGCAAGCGGGATGTCCTGCCAGTCGAAGCGCGGGCGACCCATCGAAGCCTCGGCCATATGCTCGCCCGGCCGCACCTGGAGGATGCCGCCTGCGGTTTCGATACTGGCCGGCTTGCCATGCAGAACCGCGACCGCACGGGTCGCATTGCCGCAGGACTGCACTTCACCACCGTCTGCGTTGTGAATCTGCATTGCCAGGTCCGCAACTTCCGAGCGGCCCAGCACGATCAGCTGATCGAAGCCGATCCCGCGATTGCGATCGGCCAGTGCACGAATTTGCGCCGAAGTCAGACGCGGCAGTTCGCTCTCGCGACCGTCGAGGATCGCGAAATCGTTGCCCAGTCCGTGCATCTTGACGAAAGAAATCCGCATGTCGGCTCGCATCTATGGCGGGCGCAGCGTCAGGTAAAGGTCAGGCGCTCTTGCGCTGGTCGTCCTCGGTATTCGCCACAGAGGGTTCCGACAGCATGTTCAGCTGTGCCAGGCGCTTGAGGACCGCGGCGGCATCCTCCGGCTTCCCGTAGAGATAACCCTGGCCCTTCATCTCACCCATCGAGCGCAGCGTTTCGAGGATCGATGCATCCTCGATCCCCTCGGCAGTGACCGGAATGTGCAGCCCCTTGCCGAGCGAGACGAGCGTACTGACGATATGATCATGCTGCTCGCGGTCGATTGCGCCCTCGGACGCTGCCTCGGCAACCTTGCGCAATTCGCCCACGAAACTGCGATCGATCTTCACGCGATCAAAGGGCAGGGTGCGCAGCTGGGTCAGCGTGGCGAATCCGGTCCCGAAATCGTCGAGACTGACGCGCACGCCCAGATTCTTGAGGCTGACGATCATGGTCTGCACGGCAGAGAGGTTCTCTTGCAGGCAGCTTTCCGAAATTTCTACGTCCAGCCGGGCTGGCGGAAATTCGCTGGCGAGCAAAAGTTTCAGCAGCTTTTGCGGGAACCATGGGTCGCGCAACTGCATCGGGGAAATGTTCACCGACAGGGACAGGCTCTTGTCCCAACTTTTCGCATCCTCGAGCGCGCGACCGATCAGCGATTCGGAAAGCGCCCCTATCAGGCCGCAGTTTTCGGCGACGGGAATGAAGATGTCCGGGCTGACAGGGCCGAGATCGGCGGAAGTCCAGCGGGCGAGCATTTCGAATCCCACAAGTTGCCCGGTTTCCAGATCGACCTGCTGCTCGTAGTGGGGTGAAAATTCCCCGCGTTCGAGCCCTTTGCGAATCGCGGCTTCCATCTCGCGTCGCAATCGGGCTTCGACCTCCATCGCGGTATCGAACCAGCAATACCGGTTCCGGCCATCTTTCTTCGCCTGGTACATCGCGAGGTCCGCGCGGTGCATCAACTTGCGCGCCGCGCCTTCCAGATTTGCGACCTGTTTGCCCACATCATGGACTGCGACACCGGCGGAGATTGTGACATTGAGCGGGCCCATCTCGGTCTCGATGGGTAGCGCGATCTTAGCGATCATCACGCTGACCCAGCTTTCCACCACTTCTAGATCGGTATCGGAGATCTGAAGGATCACCGCGAATTCATCGCCGCCCAACCGGGCAACGCTGGCGCCCTCGGGGGCGACTTCCCGCAGTCTGTCGGCGATCGACAGCAGCACTTCGTCACCTGCCTGATGGCCATTGGTATCGTTGATTTCCTTGAAGCCGTCGAGGTCGATCATGACGAACCCGGCATATCGGTGCGCCAGACCCTCTCCGGCGATGGCGTTCATCAGTTTCTCGGTTGCAGACCTGCGGTTGAAGCACCCGGTCAGCGGATCGAGTTGCGACAGGCGTTTCGCCTTTTCTTCGGCTTCCCGCCGCTGGTCGATTTCCTTGCGCAGGTCCGAATAACGGCGCCAGCCGAAGATGATGAGCGCGATGTTGAGAAGCAGTGCGTTGACCAGGGCAGTGTCGGGAGGGGCAACGCTGCTGTCGACCCAATGTTGGGCGACCTGCGGCATCACCGTGCCGCCGATTCCCACAAAAAGAAGGATCGCCGCGGTCGCAATGCCCAGCATCACGATATCGCGCTGCGCCTTGTCCAGGCGGGGCAGTTGATCCTTCTTTTTCTCCATGCGGAGTTTCAATCCCGATCCCGTCAAAGAGTATGTTGTTGCACCCTGTCTGGCACGAGGTGCTGAAAATCGGGTAAATGCCCATGGTCGGCAGTCGCCGTTCCCTGCCGGGGAATGGCAGGACTGCACGGCACGGTGCGCCGGGCAACGCGTTGCTTGGCTAGGAAATGCCTGACGGGAAAGGAGACGACTTGCGCTATTGGCTAATGAAATCGGAGCCTGATGTTTATGGCTGGGATGACCTTGTAAAAGAGGGCGAGGGTGTGTGGGACGGGGTGCGCAACCACCTCGCAAAGAACAACCTTGCTGCCATGGAGGTGGGCGACCAGGCCTTTTTCTACCATTCCAACATTGGTCGCGAAATCGTCGGCATCGTGGAAATCAGCGAAGCAGGACTGACCGACCCGACCGACGAGAGCGGCAAGTGGGCGGCAGTACGTGTGAAGCCCAAGACCAAGCTGCCCAACACGGTCACACTCAAGCAGGTGAAGGCAGAGCCTCGGCTGGCCGAGATGCAGCTGGTGAAGCTTTCGCGGCTCTCCGTGTGCGAGGTGATGCCCGATGAATGGTCAATCATCCTCGAGATGGCAGGCGTCTGAGCTTGGTCGCAAATTGCGCTCCGTTTGGCGCACCTTTGCCGCCGCAACGGAACTTAACACCCTGTTTCTCTGTTGGTTTTGCATATTGGCAATGACGCCAGAGCAATGAAACGGAGAAGCCCCATGGGTGAACTGAAGAGCAAGATCGAAGGCAACGTCAACGAAGCCATTGGCGAAGCCAAGCAGCAATCAAACGATCCCGAAACGCGCGCCGAAGGTCGTGGCCAAGAAGTGAAGGGCAAGGCCCAGCAGACGAAGGGCGAACTGCAAGGCGCTCTGGGCGACGATATCTGATCGTCACGCAGCAATGCGAAGGAAAGGGCGGTGCCGATCTGGCGCCGCCCTTTTTCGTTCTGGTCAGACTTTTGCCCGCAAACCACTGATGGTGGCGCCGCTGGCTGCCAGCTGTTCGATGTCGATCTTCGCATGAATTAGACGCACGCCCGACCGTCCGTGTGCATCGACCAGCGCATCCTTGAAGCTTTGAGTCGTATTGGCAGTGGCGTTCCACGCACCAAAACTCGCTGCAAAAGCTGCGAAGTCGGGGTTGGAGAGCAGTGTGGCCGAAACGCGCGACGGGAATTCGCGCTCCTGGTGCATGCGGATGGTTCCGTAGCCACTATTGTCGACCACGATCACGAGCAGATCGCACCCGGCTTGTGCGGCACTGGCCAATTCCTGCCCGTTCATCAGGAAATCGCCGTCGCCCGCCACGGCGACCACGGTGCGGTTAGGAAAGCGCTTCGCAGCCGCCACCGCCGCGGGAACGCCGTATCCCATCGCGCCGCAAGTGGGCGCGAGCTGGCTGGGAAAGCTCGCATAGCGCCAGTAGCGATGCCACCAGCCCGCGAAATTGCCTGCCCCGTTGCAGATGATGGTTTCGGCAGGCAGCGTGTCGCGCATGAACTGCACGCAGGCCGCCAGGTCGAGCGGGTAAGTGTCCGATGGATGCGCGGTCGCCCATTCCGCCCACTCGCTGTGCGCCTGCGCTCCGGCGTCGAAAGACAGCGGATCCTCACCAGCCCAAAGCGCGGCACTTTCCGCAAATTCGTCCATGCTGGCACAGATCGCGAGATCGACAGGATATACGCTGCCTAGCTCTTCCGGGTCGGGATGGATGTGGATCAGCGCCCGATCCTGCCCGTCGATCGGAGGCACGGTGTAGCCGTCCGTCGTCGCTTCACCCAGCCGTGCACCGACCACCAGCAGCAGGTCTGCCGCCGTGGTGCGTTTCACCAGTTTCGGGTTGGGGCCGTATCCGAGATTGCCCGCATAGACCGGCGAGGTAGGCGATATCGCATCCTGTCGCCGGAAGGCGGTGGCGACGGGTAGCCCCAGTCGCTCTGCGAAGAGCTGGAAGTACTCGCGCGCCTTGGCATTCCAGCCTGCCCCGCCGATGATCGCCAGGGGTGCGGCAGCGTCGCCGATCAGGGCCATCATCGCCTGCATGGCATCGGGGCACGGCGCCTGCGCCGGTCGCGCGACCTGTCCGCGCGGGATCGCGTCGGTCGCGTCGTACAGCATGTCTTCCGGCAGCGCGAGCACCACCGGTCCGGGGCGCCCCGAGATCGCCGTGGAATATGCCCGCGCGATATATTCGGGGATACGATCTGCATGTTCGATCCGCGCAGCCCACTTGCAGATCGGGGTGAAGAAGGCGGGGAAATCGATTTCCTGAAATCCCTCACGGTCGCGCATGCCGCGTGCCACGTCCCCGATGAACAGAATCATCGGCTGGCTGTCCTGGTGGGCGACATGCACGCCGATGCTTGCATTTGTGGCGCCCGGCCCCCGCGTGACGAAAGCAACCCCCGGCCTCTGGGTCATTGCGCCATCCGCGCAAGCCATGAACGCGACGCCGCCTTCCTGCCGGCAGGTCACGACATCGATTTCGGGCCGGTCGACCAGCGCATCCAGCACAGGGAGAAAACTCTCGCCCGGTACGGTGAAAATGCGATCGCAGCCTTGCTGGGCGAGACAATCGACGAGCAATCGCGCCGCTGGCGGAGGAGTATGGTCGGTCATCCCAGCGCCCCTAATGCGCCCGCCCGTCCGGGGCAATCGGCTGCGCGCGTTAAGACTTTGCGGCGGTGCGTGTCCCACCGGCGGACGAGTGCGAGGCGGCGCTCGCCAAACCTTACCGGGAAGTTAATCCTGTCCGCCATGAGACGCTCCCTTGTCCTTACGAACGAATCCGCCCGCCATCCTTTCCGTGCGTCGCTGATGGTGCGACCGGATCTGCAGCGCGGCCGCATGCTGCGGTCGACGCGCTGGTCGTGGGCGCAGAACGACTGGATGGGGTTCCTGGGCGCCTATGTCGCGTGCCTGGCGGGCGCGCTGGTGTTCATTTTCTAGGAAGCCTCAGCCCCCGTCGAGGTGGATGCTGGGGAGGTGTTCCTCGTCATAGAGTTTCCGCACATACCAGCTGGTGAGTACGCAAAGCACCACGCTGGCCAGCACCTGCTCCTCTATCCCGATCCCGACCAAGGTCATCAGCACGGCGAGCACGGCGCCGCCGACCATGAAGACAGAGCTGATCATGTTTGTCGCGGCAATCGTGCGCGATGCCTTGTCGCCCGCCACGCGCGTAGTGAGAAACGCATAGAGCGGCACGACGAACACGCCCCCGCAGATTGCAATGCACAGCAGCACGCCGAGCAGGATCCAGGCGAGCGGGTAGGCGAGGAATTGCGACACGCTCAGCAGTTCCCCGTCGAACCCGCTCGGCCACTGACGCACGAATAGGTAGAAAATGGTAATGAAGAACCCCATCGCGACGACGCTGATCGAACCATAGCGGGCCGACACCTCGCCCTTGAGAAGGTGGTTGATGATGACCGACCCGACCGCAATGCCAATCGAGAACATCACGATGAACAGCGTCGCGACTTCCTTGCTCGCATGGATCACATTCTTTGCGAGCGGCGGGAACTGGATGAACAGGATGGCGCCCACGGTCCAGAACACGCTGATTGCTATGGTCGCAAGATAGATCACGCGATCCTTCATCACGTAGCGTACCAGCGCTCCCGAGGATCGCAGGACATTCCAGTCGACCTGTTCACCTTCGCCCATAGCAGGCGCGTCCGGGATGCGGCGGCTGACCTGATAGCCAACCAGTGCGGTCACGAGGATCAGCGCCATCGCCGCTTCCACCGGGATCCAGCCTGCGATGATCGTGCCGAACAGGATGGCAAGATACGTGCCTGCCTCGATCAGTCCGGTGCCAGCCAGCACCTCTTTCCTACGCAGATGCTGCGGCAGGATCGAATATTTGATCGGCCCCAGGAAGGTCGATTGCAGCCCGGCAAGGAAGAGCGCGAACAGCATGAGTGGAATGGCGACGGTATGAACCAGCACGCCCTGCCAGGCGAGGAAGAGGCCCAAAGCCCCCAGGCTCATCAGCCCGATCTCGCACAATTTGACCGTGCGGATGATCTTCGCCTTGTTGCGCAGATCGGCGAGCTGGCCCGATATTGCCGACACGAAAATGAAGGGCGCGATGAACAGGGCGGACGCGATGGCGCTGAACTGCGTTTCGGCCTCGGGGTCGTTATAGACCGCATAGACCACGAATAGGACCATCGCGGTCTTGTACAGATTATCGTTGAAGGCGTTGAGCAACTGGGTGCAGAACAGCGGCAGGAAGCGCCGCCGTCGCAGCAGTCTCAACGTCGTCATAAATCCACTCCGGAACGCCCTACAGCGCCGATCCCGCATGGCGTTAGTACACGAGAACGTCCAAAGCCAAGGGCACAAGCCGCTTTTTCTCGGACCTAGGATCGATTAGGGGCATTGATCACCAAATGCTGACGCTTCCCAACATCCTCACCCTGTCGCGCATCCTTGCGGTGCCCTTGCTCGTGCTGTTCCTGTGGTGGCCCGACTGGGCACTTGGGTATGCGATCGGCCTTTTGTTGTACTGTGCTGCAGCGATCACCGATTATTTCGATGGCTTGCTGGCGCGCGCGCAGGGCACCGTGTCGAAGCTCGGGCAGTTCCTCGATCCGATTGCCGACAAGATCATGGTTGCCGCAGTAATCCTGATCCTCACGGCCAAGGGCGGTCTTACCGGGCCTATCGTGGGCGATGCGCATGTGGTTGCCGGGCTGATCATCTTGATGCGCGAGATTATTGTGTCCGGCCTGCGGGAATTCCTCGGCGGAATTCAGGTGTCGGTCCCGGTCAGTCGGCTCGCCAAATGGAAGACTACCTTGCAAATGATTGCGCTGGGCCTGCTGATCTTCTCCGGCGTGCTACCCGAAATCGGGCTGATCCGGTGGGTCGGGCTTGGCGCGCTGTGGATTGCCGCGTTCCTCACCTGTGTGACCGGCTACGGCTATTTGCGTGTCGGACTGAAACACATGGATACATAGCGCGCAGTTTCGCAAAATTTTGCGCGCATATTATCACGGAATAAACGAACGGCGCGCCATAAGGGGGCATGGCGACCCAACCGGCAATCGAGGCTGACAGCCTTTCGGATAATATTCTCCAGCGCGTCGGGCTGTTCCGCCCGCGTCCCGTCGCACTGGAAGCTGCCGGCGATCACGCGACGAGTAGGGCCGAGCTTCGCGCCCGCCGACGCTTGGTCAACGATATTCGGTCTTTTCTGGCGGACCATGATCTCGACGTGACGCCGTTTACACTTCGCGCTGCACACGAAGCATGCTGCGGGCTCAATCCCGCTTTTTCCAGAAGCATCGAACGACAAGGTGAATTTGGCGAGCCGATTACGGTCGAATGGCTTGAACAAGCTGCCTCGGAAGACCCGTGTTCGGACAACCGCACGATCGAGGATTTGGCCCTTGCGCTGGAGCAAGGCATCGAGGAATTATCGCGTGCAACCAAGAGTATGCGCCTCGCGACATCCGAATATGGCGATGAGCTGGAACGCCGGGTCGATGGCCTGAACGGCGCATCCCAGACCGAGGAAGTGATCGCGCAACTGGCCGATTTTGCGAAGGCCATGCTCGCCCGGTCCCGCCAGATCGAGGATGAGCTGCGCGAGAGCGAGCGAGAGACTGCCGCACTGCGCAAGAATCTCGATCGTGCAAGGCGGGACGCCGAAGTCGATTTCCTCACGGGATTGCCTAACCGCCGAGCGTTCGAAGAGGTTCTGCGGGACGAGCACGCGCGGGCACGTGCTGCAGGCGAGGCGCTTAGCGTTGCCTATTGCGATATCGACCGGTTCAAGGCGATCAATGATTCACACGGACATGAAGCTGGGGACCGGATTATCCGAGAGGTGGCCGACACTCTGGTCCAGCAGTGCGGCAGGGATTGCTATGTTGCCCGCCACGGCGGCGAGGAATTCGTCCTGCTGAGCCGCGGGGTTGAACCGGTCGATGCCTGGGCCAAACTTGATATTGCGCGTGAGGAACTGGCCAGTCGCCGCATGATCAACCGCCGTACGGACAAACCGTTTGGAATCGTCACGTTTTCGGGCGGGATTGCGGACGTTGCGCAATTTGCCGATCCGCGAGAGGCGCTCGCAGCCGCGGACGAAGCCCTTTATCGTGCGAAAGAAAGCGGGCGAAACCAGATTTGTCTGGCGCGAGGCTGATCCAGCCGATCAGACCGCAGCGTTCAGCGCGGCGCGAAAATCGGTCCGCGTCCGTTTAAGGACACGTGCAGCGGGCCTCGTAGGCAAGGGCAGGCTCGCGCGTGGCTCGATCTTCAGGCCGAGATCTTCGATCAGCGCAGCTACCTCGTCGGGGCTGGAGGCCTGCGGACGGATCATGTCCGGGATCAGCGGGAGATCGAGATGCGTCAGGCCGAACTGGAAGAGTTCGCGAAATGCCACTCTTTCGCTCAATCCTTGGCCAATCCGGAAATCGTGACTGATTGCGAGCCGCTCCAGCGCGTCATCGACCCGATTTATGTGGCGTTTTTCGGATGCACGCACCCGGTTCTTCACGACCACCCATTCGATCCGCCCCATTTCGCGCGAGAATTTCTCTTCACGCAGCTCGGAAACAGTCTGGCCGAAACACCCCGTGTGTTCGGGTACCCCGCTGATCGGGTTCACTCGCCCCAACAGCTCCAGATCGAGGAAGGAGGCGTTGACCGGCGTCACCAATGTGTCCGCCAGGGCAACCACTCTCCGGAACACCGGTGAATCGGCACCCGCCGCATCGAGGATGACGAAATCCGCATCGGCCCCGAGCCGGTTGATCGTCTGATAGATCGCGGCCGTGCTGGGATGATCGAGCACACCGAACTGCGGTGTAGGAAGCGCAATGCCCAGATTGCTCGCTGTGCCGTTGCGATAGGTCAGGCCACGCTCGAGTGTCCGCTGGCGCCGATCCAGGTCGATCGCCACGACTCGTGCGCCGGCATGGGCAAGGGCGATGGCTACGTGGAAGGCGAGGGTCGACTTGCCAACGCCGCCTTTTTCATTGGCGAAAGTGATGATGTGCGGATGCAGGCTGGGGCGGGCAGCGATGTCGTCGATAACGACGCGCGGGGATTCTTCGTCGATCCAGCGAGGGTTGATCCGGGTCGTCGCTATCCCGCTAACTCTCGAATCCTTCCAGACTGCCGTCATCCCCACCCCCGTGTGACTGATCCAATATCGCGATTTCAGTGACTTGTTCGTGCGGTGCGACCCGAAATGATGTGTTTACCCGTTCAATCCCGTCATTGCAGGATTGGGAATGTGCCATAAAGGCACGGTCGATGTCTCGGTTTTTTGAAAGTTTTTTGGCGGCGAGGGCGCACCCGCCAGCAAATTTCGGTCTGCCAGACAGATTTCGTGGAGGGGTATGGCGTAGTTTGCGCGGCGAATTCTTATTCTGCCGAACACGAAAGGATGCGCATCGATGGAGGCTATTTCACTTCGCTCACGACGATGAATTGCGGTGCATCCACCAACCCCATGAATTCGCCCATGACACTCTGGACGGTCGCGCCGCCCAGGTCCTCGGCGACAAACCCTTCGAGATCAGGAATCGCAAAAGCTTCGATATAGGCCACTCCCGGCGCACCTTCGCCGATCAACAGGCGTTCGGCACGGAAGGTCCGGAAACTCTGTACGCGGGCAAGGCCGCGCATGGAGGGATAATCCGTCTCGATCACCCAGCGCTCGAAATCCTCGGGACTAACCCCGTCCTTGAGCGTGTAAAGCAGGAACAGGTTGGGAGTGTTCGCGTCGGCCATTGGTTCCTCCGGGCTTGTCCGCAATTCAGCGGTTCGAAGGCAAAGGTGTCTGCAAGCTGCGAACGCATCAAGTGACAAATGCAGATAACTATCCTGCCTTCAGCTCCTCTGCGAGCAGCCGGAAATCGGCTTCGCGCGGGCTGTTCCTGCGCCATATCAAGGCGATGTCCCGAGTCGCCGCGGGCGAATCGAGCGGGCGCGCGATCACATTGGTGCCTTTGAGGATGCCCGCCTCAAGCGCCATTTCGGGCAGCATCGTCACGCCGAGGCCGTTGTCGACCATTTGCACAAGTGTGTGGAGCGAGGTGCCGATCATGCTGGTCGCGGCGCGCAATTCGGGCCGATTGCACGCGGCCAGCGCGTGTTCTTTAAGGCAGTGCCCGTCTTCGAGCAGGAGCAGCCGCCCATCCTCGATTGTCTCGGGGCGGATTTCTTCGGGGAGTTCGCGCGGTTCGTCACCCGGATAGGCGACGAAGAAGCGATCCTCCCCGATGATCGCCTGCTCGACTTCGCCGGTCGCGAAGGGGAGGGCCAGCAGCACGCAATCGACCCGCCCGTGGTGCAACGACTCGACCGCATCGCTGCTGGTTTCCTCGCGCAGGAACAGTTCGAGATCGGGGCGCTCCTGGCGCAAGCGCGGCAGTATCCGCGGTAGAAGGAAGGGCGCGATGGTGGGGATCACACTCATGCGCAATGTGCCTGTCAGCGGCTGACCTGCCGCGCGCACCAGGTCGGACAGGTCTTCGGCCTGTCGCAGCAAGGCGTGGGCTTTCTCCACCACCTGATGGCCAAGCGGTGTGAAGCGGACCACCCGTCGGCTGCGCTCCACCAGTGTCACGTCGAGCAGGGTTTCGAGTTCGCGAATGCCCGCCGACAGCGTCGATTGCGACACGAAGCTGGCATCGGCGGCACGCCCGAAATGGCCATGCTCGTGCAGCGCGACCAGGTATTGCAACTGGCGAATGGTGGGCAGGTAAGTGCTCATCGCGCGTTAGCCCGCCACCTCGTCGATATGCGTCATCTTGAGCTTGCCCTGCTCGACCGCGAAGGCAAGTTTGCCTTCGACCAGGTCCAGCGCATCGCTGCCGAAAACTTCGCGTCGCCAGCTTTGCAGGATCGGCAGGTCGCGTACGCCCGCTGCGAGCTGCTCCAGCTCGTCCGCACGGGTCAGCAGGCGAGGGGCGACGTCGATTTCGCGCGCCCGGATCTTCAGCAGCAGCTTGAGCAGGTCGGCGACCAGCGCGCCTTCCTTGCCGAGCGGCGCGCCACGGTTGTTTCGTTGCGGCAATTCGTCGGTCGGCAACGGCTCTGCATCTTCGAGCACCTCCATCAGCCGGTTGCCGATCTCGTTATCCCTCCACGCATTGGAAAGACCGCGCACCTTGGCGAGATCCGCCTGCTTCTTGGGCGGATGCGAAGCGATATCGGCCAGCGTCTCGTCGCGCATGATGCGACCACGCGGGATATTCTTGTGCTGCGCTTCGCCCTCGCGCCACGCCGCCAGTGCCTTCAATCGTCCGAGGACTTGCGGATTGCGACCTTGCGCGCGGATACGCTTCCACGATTTGCTGGGATCGATCGCATAGTTTTCCGGATCGGCGAGCTTTTCCATCTCGGCATTCAGCCATTCGCCGCGCCCGGTTTTCACCAGCTTTTTGAGGATTTTGGGAAAGATCTTCGCGAGGTAGGTCACGTCGCCGATGGCATATTCCAGTTGCCGGTCGGTCAGCGGGCGGCGGCTCCAGTCGGTAAAGCGCGCGCCCTTGTCGATGGTCTTGTCGAGCCAGCTTTCGACAAGATTGGCATAGCCGATCTGTTCGGACTGGCTGATTGCCATCATCGCGATCTGCGTGTCGAAGATCGGGTGCGGGGTCTTGCCGGTCAGGTTGTAGAAGATTTCCACATCCTGCCCGCCGGCATGGAAGACCTTCAACACATCCTCGTTCTCGCACAGCAGATCGAGCAGGGGCTTGAGGTCGATTCCCTTCGCCAGCGGGTCGATTGCCGCAGCCTCGTTCTCGTCGCCGACCTGGATCAGGCAGAGTTCCGGCCAGTAGGTATTTTCGCGCATGAATTCGGTGTCGACGCACACGAAATCGTTGCTGCTGAGCCGTTCGCACAGTTCGGCCAGCTTGTCGGTGGTGGTGATCAGATCGTGGATTTTCATTTCAGTCGTATTCCCTGTGTCGGGCGGAGTGCCGCCCTCGGGCCATGCGCCCCGTTGACATGGGCGAGCCACGCTTGACAAAAGCGGGGCTATCGCCTGTTAGCGCGCGCGGAACACCGGGCATCTTGCCGACATACCGTCGCCACGCCCTAGCGCCTTAATCCCCAAACCGGAAAGTTTCCAAGATGCACGCCTACCGTACCCATAATTGCGCACAGCTTCGCGCGGATCATGTCGGGCAAGAGGTTCGCCTGTCGGGCTGGGTGCACCGTACGCGCGACCATGGCGGCGTGCTATTTATCGACCTGCGCGATCATTACGGCATCACGCAGATCGTTGCGGACGAAGACAGCGAGGCGCTGGCCCTGCTGGAATCGCTCAAGTCCGAAAGCGTCATCACCATCGATGGCGTGGTGAAGGCGCGGTCCGAGGAAACGAAGAACGCCAACCTGCCGACCGGCGCGATCGAGGTGTTCGCCAAGTCCGCCACCGTGCAGTCGGCGGCCGAGGAATTGCCGCTGCCCGTCGCTGGTGAACAGGAATACCCGGAGGACATACGCCTCAAGTACCGCTTCGTCGACCTGCGGCGCGAGCGCGTTCACAAGAACATCATGCTGCGCAACAAGGTTATTACCTCGCTGCGTCGCCGGATGATCGACCAGGGCTTTTCCGAATTCCAGACCCCGATCCTGGGCGCATCGTCGCCCGAAGGCGCGCGCGACTACCTGGTGCCGAGCCGCCTGCATCCGGGCCGCTTCTACGCGCTGCCGCAGGCGCCGCAGAT
The DNA here is from genome assembly GCF_964222115.1 of Alteriqipengyuania sp. Classification (NCBI taxonomy): domain Bacteria; kingdom Pseudomonadati; phylum Pseudomonadota; class Alphaproteobacteria; order Sphingomonadales; family Erythrobacteraceae; genus Alteriqipengyuania; species Alteriqipengyuania sp. The sequence goes on along the minus strand of NZ_CAXQBM010000048.1, from coordinate 820 downwards.
GTTCAAGCAGCTGCTGATGGTCGCCGGCTTCGACCGCTATTTCCAGATCGCGCCGTGCTTCCGCGACGAAGACCTGCGCGCCGACCGTTCGCCGGAGTTCTACCAGCTCGATTTCGAAATGAGCTTCGTGACGCAGGAAGACGTCTTCCAGGCGATCGAGCCGGTGCTGGCGGGCGTGTTCGAAGAGTTCTCTGGCGGCAAGTCGGTGACGCCTGCAGGCGAGTTCCCGCGCATCCCCTACGCCGAAGCGATGCTCAAGTATGGCAGCGACAAGCCCGACCTGCGCAACCCGATCCTGATTTCGGACGTGACGCATCATTTCGAGAAATCCGGCTTCGGCATCTTCGAGAAAATTGTCGGTGGCGGCGGGATCGTGCGCGCGATCCCTGCGCCGGGTACGCACGAGAAGAGCCGCAAGTTCTTCGACGACATGAACGACTGGTCGAAGCGCGAAGGGTTTGCCGGGCTCGGCTATGTCACGCGCAAGCAGGGTGAGTTCGGCGGGCCGATCGCCAAGAACCACGGCCCCGAGAACATGCAGAAGATTTACGACGAGCTTGGCCTCGGCGAGAACGACGGCCTGTTCTTTGCAGCCGGCAAGCCCAAGGAAGCGGCCAAGCTGGCAGGGGCCGCGCGCACACGTTGCGGTGAGGAACTGGGCCTGATCGAACAGGGCTGCTTCAAGTTCTGCTGGATCGTCGATTTCCCGATGTTCGAATTGGACGAGGCGACCGGCAAGATCGAGTTCTCGCATAATCCGTTCTCGATGCCTCAGGGCGGCCTCGAAGCGCTGAAAAAGATCGGAAGAGCGTCGTGTAGG
>NZ_CAXQBM010000047.1:0-43695 GCF_964222115.1 Alteriqipengyuania sp. | reverse complement strand
ACGCTCTTCCGATCTAGAACGGATCGAAAAGCATTTGAAAGATAATCATATTTCGGCGACACGCTTCGGTAGGCGCGCAGTCGGTGATCCTCGATTCGTACTCGACCTCCGGCAAGGGCGAAGGCCGCGTCGACGAACGCTGGAGCGACTGGAAGCCTATCTGCAGTCAGTTGAGGCTGGAGATCCCAACGGTTCCATCAGGAACGGGACTTGCGCTCAACAAGTTGCTTATAGCGACGGGCAACATCTTGCCAAAGTCTTGCCCCGTCCGGCTCGCCGACCTGGCTTAGCTGATCGATCTTCGACGCAATGAATTCACCTCCGGCGTCGCCATGGTGTTTATCCACCCACAGCGCCATGCCCCAAAAGCTCCTGATCACGGGTGAGCATCAGAAGAGTGACCTAATTCCTGCGATGAGCATGAGGACAATCGGAATACCCAGCAGCCATGCTTCGAGCTTCAATTCCCATTCCCGCTCGTTGCTCGGCAACGGATCATCGCTGTCGGGCCAGTCGCGCATCAGCACCACGGATCCCTGCGTCCGGACCAAGTTCGTGCGAGGCCTTCTGCGACCAACTGGTCGCCGATCGAGCGGCCATCGCGGATCAAAACCCGGAGCTTACGACCATATTGGTCTTCATCTCGATTGCCGATTGGAACTGCAGAGAACTCTCCCTGATTGAGCAGAACCACCAACCTGTCACGTGCCTTTATGCCGAGATCGTATTCGTAATCGCATCTTGGCTGCGAGATTTCCGGAGTGTCGATATCCGCGATCCTGATCTTCAAGCCTTCAAGCCAGATAGTGTCACCATCGACAACGCAGGTGCGCCTGACCATGCCGCAAACGGCAAAGCTGTGGGTCGTCCGCGCTTCGGCGCTTGCCGAGCCAAAAGGCCAGTAGATGCCTAAGACGCCGGCCAGAATTCCAACGAGCAATCCTCCGGCAACAAGCAGCGCCAGGCCGCGCAGTTTGCCTTGCTTCTGTCGGGAAACTCCTGCGCGAAAATCGAAGACATTATTCTCAGGTGATCTTCCTGCCATGCCACCTTCTTTCATTTCCGGACCTTCACGCCAAGACACCGTGCTCGCTTTCCCGATGATTTTCGGCTAGTTTCTCTGCAACGCGAGGGGGCGGCCTAGAGGGGAGAGTGCAGACTTGCTCCAGAAGGAGAATGAGCGATGAGCGATCCAGACAACACTCCCAATGGCAGCAAGCAGGACTGGGAAGGCTTTCGGGAGGTCGACCGGGCCATCGCCGAGGATCGTCTGTCCAAGTATTCAGTCCAAAAAGCATGGGCTGATCCCTGGGAAAGGAAGGCTTTGTATCTCACCGCCTTCGTCATCGCATGCTTCGTAATCTATGTGATCATCTACGACGGACTGATTTGAGCTACCATCCTTTCACATCGTCCGCGGCTTCGGCCGAGGCTCCTTTGGCATCGCGGGTCTTTCCGTCGAGGTAGCCCTTTACGGAACCGATCCTCTGTGCTCCCCGTTGCTGGACTCGATCGACATCGCGGGCGATGTTTTCTCGTTCGCTGGATGGGGTGCTCAGGCTTCCCGGCACACCTCCAAGCCGCACCGATCCCCGGACGCTTTCCGCACTACTCACCGAGGGCCGAGCGACGGGCGCAGAGGACGGCAGGACCAGGTCACCTGAGATCTCGGCATTTAGCTGGTCCGCATAGCTTTCGACGAACCGCGCCTGGAGCTGCTGGCCGCGCGCGCTCATCTGGAAGTCGATGTCGTCAAAGCGGACGGGACCGTAGTAGTCCCGGTTAGCCTCGATCTCTGCCATGCCCCATTCGCGATAAGCTTGGCTGAGGTTGAGAGTGCCTGCGGCATTGGCACTTTCGTACCAGCTTGCCTGGTTCTCGAGGCGGCTGGCGATCTCCTCGGCTCGGCGCGCTTCACGCGTATAGCTTTGCGCCTCTGTGATCGAGGTAGTGATGCCTGCCGAGCTGCTGGACACCAGTGCTTCCGAACTAGAGCTCGTCTCGCGCAAGAAACCTTCCCGCGTGCTAGACCAACCACGGCTGTCGGAGAGCTGGCGCAGCGCACCTGTAATGCGTGAGCGGTCTTCTGAAGCGATCCCGATATCGCTATCGGTCCAACTCTGGTTGCGTCCCCCTTTGATCCCACCTGAACCTGTAAATATGCGACCTTCCTTCTTCGCACCGATCCCTGCATCGCCGTTCAAGAACCAGGATACAGTGATGTCGTCGGCGGCACGGCGCGAGAGCCCGAATTGCTGCTGGAGTGTCTTCGAGGCGTTGTCGACCTCGCTGAATGCGCTGCCGATGCTGTCGCTCGTTGACGTGCCACTGACGCTCTCGTTCGAGCGCGAGCGGGTGTAGGCATCGCGCAGCTCGCTGAAGCGGGTGACAGCCGAACTCGTCGATTGTTGGGCAAGGTTCGAAAATGTCTCGCTCTGGCCGCGGCTTTGGCTCGCCATGGTCGCAAGTCGGCTCGAGAAGTCCCGCCCGAGTGTCGGGGTGAACGGATAGCTCGAGGTCGGCACGGTGGCGAATTCGGCTTGAGGGAAGCCGGTGGTCTGGGTGCCGTTTTCGCCCGTGGCTCGAGTCTGCGCGGCGCCGTAGCCAATGTTGGGCGCGAGGCTGGCTTGCGCAAACTGGCGCGAAAACACGTTCGAGTTCTCAAGGCTGGTATTGCCGAGCGAAACATTGCCGGTGCTCGCTTCGCGCGCCGCCTCTTCTGCCGCGTTCTGGCTCGGGTTGAGGTAGCTCGTTGCCTGTCCCGATATTGCGAGCGCGCCCCTGGCGACCCCGCCGGCAAGGAACGGGATCGATGCAACGAGGTAACCGGCCAAGATACCGATATCGTTGTTGACGTCGGTCATGCCTGAGAAGGTCGCTAGGCTGAGACCGGCTGCGCCGCCCGCTGCCGCCACATCGCTCGCGCCCTTGAGCATCAGGATCATGTGCAGGATGACGAACAGCGGTCCCCAGGCGGCGAGATAGAAGAACCCCGTGACGTATCCTCTGAGCGCGATCGGTCCGGTCTTGGGCATCAGGAACAGCGGAAAGAGCACCGGAAAGAGCGCGTAGAATACGACCGTCAGGACGACATTGAGGATCGGGACCCACTTCATCGCGTTGTGCGCGATCGAGGAATAGGTCCTTTCGGTCTGGATATCGGCGCGAGTCTGAGCGAACACATCGACGCTCGATGCGCCGCTTGCTCCGGCGAAGCCATGCATCGCCTGGTTCATGGCGTTAATGGTCAGAACCTGGCGGAAGATGCTGCTTGCATCCTTCGAGACGCCAGTGAGGTACTGATAGGCAATCGGCAGGTCGGCGATGAGCTTGGCCTTCGCGAGCGTTTCGGTCTGCCGGGGGTAGAGCTGGCGCCCGGCGACCTGTGTCATCTCATCGATAAGCCCGGCCCACTGGTTGGAGAGCGCAGTATAGGCTTCGCGGCAGGTGATGATCGAGGCCGTGACGCTATCATCCGCCTGCCGGGTGACGAAGCGCTGTGCACGCGCGGCGCTGCCAGGCGCGATGGTCGCCCAGATATCGTTGCTCTCCGACAATTCCTTCATCGAATAGCGGCCGAGGAGCAGGTCGTAGAAAACGCATTGGCGGATATGCTCGTCGAAATTGGCGGCAAACTCGGGATCGGCAATGCGCAGCGAGCGTGTCGCTTCGAGCAGGCGCGCGCCGTAAATCATGCCGTTCTTCGAATAGTTGAGATCGTCGGGAAGGCCAAAGACGAGCTCTGCGGAACGGGTAAGGTAGTCGCCCGCCTGGCTGGTAAAGCTTGCCATGAGCGCTAGGCCCAGCGGGACATTGGCCACTGCTGCCGGTGCAAGGCTCGGATTGACGCGGTCGGTGACCTGCACATCCATGCGCGGCACCATCAGGCACATGTAGATGAGCGTCGCGCCAAGGAACCAGTTGAGCCAGGCGCGCCAGTCCTGATTGAACGCGACGACAATGACCGCAAGCGCCATGCCCATGACCAGCGCTACCTGGATCAGGCTCTTGTAGCCACCGGCCCCGGTCCACGCGGCGACGGCGTTCAAGACATTGACGATGTACTCGCCGCCGCCGGTAGTGAAGATCTCGACCATGGTATTCGCCTCAGGGGATGATCGAGCGGGACTGGAGGCCGCGTGACCAGTCGAGCGCTGCGGACATCGAGGGCGACATCGAAGCGGCGAGAGCGTTTTCGATCATCGCCGTTTTCTCGATGATCTGCATTATCGCCGAGACCTTGGCCTGACCCGTTGCTTGCCGCTGCACAATGCCCGAGCGAACTTCGGCGACCTGGCCGCGCCAGATCGCAAGCTTGGCTTCATCGGCGGCGATGAAGCTTGCCATCGAACGCCCGGCTTCGGACACGATCCGGTCGAGGATGGCATAGAGCAGGTCGATGCTGGCGATCTCGGCGAGCGTTTCGCGATCGTCGGTCGGCATGCCGCGTCCATAGGCGGCCTGGACGGTAAGGATCTTGTATAAGGGGACAGAGGCGACCTGCAGCAGTTCCTTCTCGGCATTGCCGATTGCGGTATCGGCGCGGATCGCATCGACCATATTGCCGATGAGGAGCGCGACGCGCGGGCGGATGGCCTTCGCATTCGAAAGGCTCATCTGCTCGAAGGTGGGATTGAGGCAGAGATCGGTCTCGTCGCAGCGAAACACGCGCACGGTCTGGCCCTGCGTCCCGTCTAGGAGCGCGCTTACGAGCGTCGAGGACGCGTCGCCCGCGAAGGGCACGAACTTGCCGGGTTCATCATCCTTGGGCGGCACGTAGATGACCGTGCCAATCAGCGTCATGACGTATTCTGCAAGCTCGCGGTCGAAGGTACCGCCGGGATTGAAGAAGGCGCTCTTCTTGAGGACGTGCCAGGTGTAGTTGCGCGCGACGCCCGGATTGACGTCGGCGTAGTCGGTGCCGCCGCCTTCGTTGGTTGACGCGCGCTGGCCGCGCGTGCCGCAGCCGTGTTTGGCGGCCGCATAGTCGGTGAAAATGCCTTCGGAATTCCCGATGGCTTCGCAGATCGCCTTGTCGGCGAGATCGCCCTTGGGCCACAGGCCGCCGACCAGCCCCTGCGCCATTTCGCAGGAGTTGATCGAGAGATTGTTCATGAGTTGAGCCTTCTGCGAAAACTCCTGCATGATCTTGTTGCACTCGGGACAGACGGTGTCGATCGCGAGGCTGAAAGCAAAGCCGACCGCGTTGTTGGCGACGGCTTTCAGGAGCGCGACCATCTCGCTCGCATTGATGAAGGAAAAAGACCCGGCAAAGATATCGATGCCTCCGCAGCCCGCCCTTGCGCGCGGCAGCTGGAGATTGGCGATGTTGGTCGTCTTCTGAGGGAAGCGTGTCCAGACATTGCCGAGGCTGTAATATCCCGCCGACTGGCCTTCGAAGGCGGTTGGGCCCGTGACATTCGCCGCCGCCCCCATGTCATCCATGAAGCGGTCCATGCTGTCGCCAACATTCGCGGCGACCGGTGAGGCAACCATGCTGGCGGCGGCGAGGGTCAATGCCGCATTGCGGATGCTAGTAATCATGTCCGGCTTCCTTGGAGGTGAGAAGGTAGATGCGGTCCTGGAGTTCGTCGGCCGAGAGCACACCGTAACCGATCGGGATCGGGCGTTTGGTCACGCTGTCCCACAGCACCAGAGCGGGGGTGGCTTTGCCTTCGAGACCAAGCTTGCCGCGCTGGTTCGTCTCGACCCGATAGTCGGGAAAGTGTCTCGAGGGTCCGCCATCGGTCGAGATCGCGCGTACGGTAATCCGCCATCGGTCGGCGACGCCTTTGACGATCGGGCCCATCACTTCGCACGGGCCGCAGGTCGAACTGAAGAAATAGAACAGGCCGTAGCGCTGCGAGAGCGTTGCCATGACGTGATCGCGCTCCGCGCTGCGGGCATCCTGCCACTGCTTCTTGGCGACCGCTCCGACGGGGCGCTCAAGCGTGTAGTCGAGGTCCGGGTCCCGCCAGATCGCCCGCTGCCAGACATCGGAGAACAGCGAGGCGCGGTCGAGCTGCGCGCGCTGAAAGCGGATATAGGCCGCGACATTGGCTTCGGTCGGATAGAGAATCGCGCGCGCTTTGAGTTCGCGCAGCTCGGAGGTGATCGCGTCGAGTTCTTGGCTGGCCGCGACCGGCTCGGCTTCAGGCTGTTGTGGCTCTTCAATGGGAGCGGGCTTCACGCAGTAGAACCAGTAGCCGAGCCTACGCTCTTGGCAGTAGAGCGCGTCGGCAGCGGTGGTCGATCTTGTGTCCTGCCGCTCCTGCGCCTGGGCCAGAGTGGCGGGCAGGGCAGCTATGCCGAGCGCGAGCGCCGTGAGGTGATGCAGATGGGTCATTGGCCGCCCCTTGCGTAATAATCTTCGATCCTCTGCTGGATGAGGATGCTGGTCTCGAGTTCGTCGGGCAGCCGCGCGGCCTCGGTGAACTCGGCATAGACCTCGCTGAAATCCATCCGGCTCAAATCAAGCCGGGCAAACTCGTCGAGAGTGAACCCCTCACATTGTTCTTCTTTGGGCTTGTCCCATGGCTTGGGGAGCTGCTTGCGGCCCTGTTCCTGCAGGATCCGCGAGAGCTTGCTCTCGAAACAGCAATAGACCTTCTTCTTCGTCAGGCAGACGCCAAGGAACTTGTCCGAACAATAGGTCCCGACATAGGCGCACAGCCCCTGCGCATCGCGTTCGTGGAGCAGCACTTCCTCGCGGTTGCAGCCGAGCGCGACCAGCAGGCTAATACCTGGAATGAGCGGGAAGCCCTTGCCCTTGCAACAATTGAGGACGCCGAAGACCTTGGACGAGCATGTGTTGCGCGTGCCGCGAAACAGCGTCAGCGTGTTCGGATCGAACTGGCCGCGCGCCTCGTCCATGGCGTGCAATGCGACCGCCGCATCTTTGAACTCGTCATTGGCGGTGCGCTCGATCGTCTCGCAGCTACCGTCAATGCAATAGACATCGCCGTCGCAGACATATTGCGTGGCGCTATTGGCCTCAGGCAGCGGGCACTCGTAGATGCGCTCCCAGGTCTCGCAAGGCGTCTCGTCGGTGAGGCATTCCTCGCGGATGAAGCGGCAAGTGCCCTGGCTTTCGATGTCCGAACAGTCGCTCGCCGCCTCGCGCGATGTGCAGGTGTAGCTGCGCTGCCATTCCCAGCAGGGCCGCGTAACCGAGACGCCGTCGACCACGCGGGTTTGGGGATCGGCATCGGTGCAGATCTCTGCGTCGAGCGCGCAATCGCCATTATCGGCAAATCCGGTGCACTGGCTCTCGTCGGAAAAGGTATCGACCGTGCTGTCCGTGGTCACCGCATAGGGCGTGTAGCGTGCATCCGGAGTGTCGCATGTGATTTCGGCGATGGGGTCGCCAGGTTCAATGCAGTATCTGTAGAACTGGTCCTGCCGCCACTGGAGGCAGGGTCCGGGCCGATACCCGGTGATCCGGCACGAGCCACCATCGAATGCCGAGCACCAGGGATATCCATAGACTGTGCTCGTCTCATTGCAGAGATAGTGCCATTGCTGGCGCCGGGTCACGTTGGCGACGAGCGGCACCGCGCATTGGCCCGCCGACTGGTCGATCCGCGTGCCGGTGTTGCAGGTCGCGGTATAGGTTCCCGCCGTGCCCGAGCCGGGCGGCAGGGGGACACAATTGCCCTGGCCGCCCGAGATATCCATGCCGCTGGTGTAGTCGAGCGGGGTCTCGTTGATGGCGAGGCTGCGCGCGATGACGTCCTCGATCTCGTTCGGATCGAAGCGCGCGCGATTGGCTACGCTGTCGCGCATTGCCCGATAGCCCTGGTGTCCGGTGACAGCGGAGGCCGCATTGCTCTCGATCCGGTCGGGATCGTCGGCGAGCGTTTCCAGGTTTCGCACGGCGTTGCGGTCGTAGTTGGGCAGGTTTGCTGCATTGGGCTGCGATCTGGCAGCTTCTTGCGCTTCGCCGCGCAGGCTTTCGCCAAAGGCCTTGCCATCGGCCCGCGCGTCCTGCTGCTGCGCGGAAAGGGGCGCGGCGACGGCGAGAAGACCGAGCAGTCCTATGCGAAGCGATTGTATGAGCCTCATGGCCGTTCTCCTTCGAGCCTGCGGGAATGGAGGCGCGCGAGCTGCGCTCCCGGACCGCCTCCCGAAGCGAAGGTGTCGAGCACTTCGGCCACGCTGATATTGCCGGCAATGCGGTCGTGCGGCGGCAAGACGTCTTTGCAGTCGAACCCGTCGCAGGGGCTGAAATCGCTCGCGATCATCACGAAGCTCGGGGCAACCTTGATATCGAAGGCGCGGAACAGGCGCGGGTCGATCCCGAGCGCGCCGGCATCATCGCGATCGCTCCAGATAGCGGCGATGCGCTTCTTGAAGCGCGCGCTGTCGCCTTGCGGAAATCCGCGCAATACGGTGACGCCGCCGGCCCTCGAGACATCGCGAACCAGCGCCTTCAATGAGGGTTCGGGCATTGCCAAGGAGGCAAACGCGATGAACCGGGGCGTTTCGCCCATCGCTGCCACTTCCGCATCGGCCTGGGCGCGGATCATGCCATCGAGATCGAGCGGCCCGGCATTCGCGGTCGCCTGCGCAGTCTCGGCATAGACTGCGCGATTGTCGAAAGCCGTTTGCTGAGCGGCGCGCGCGTCGTCTGCGAGGGCATCCGCTTTTGTCCTGACCGATGTGGCGAGCGCCTCGGCGTCGGCGGCATGTTCGGCCGCGCGCGCGCGGATCTCAGCGAGGTCAAGGTCGGGCCCGGCATCCTGCGCAGAAGCTGCGGCAAATCCGGCAGCGATCACCAGACTAAGGCCAACGAGTATGGGGAAAGCGTTTCTCATAGCGCGCAGCAATTCCTTTTGCGCCAGACGAGGTATCCCATGTCTTCGCCAATGGCGGGGATGACCTGTCCGGGGGACTGGAAGGTGGTTGAGGCACCCACGGGCGGGCAGGCGTAGCGGCCCTTGGTCGCCGGGTTGGGGTTGGTGGCCTGGAAGCGGTATTGCTGCTTCCTCATCACCGGCATCAGGTACTTGCCGCACAGGCCCTTCGACCCCATCGTCCCCCATGAGACGAGCTCGCGGTGGAGCTTGTAGGCGAAGCGCGAGAGCACGAGCCGCGAGGCCTGAACGTGTCCGATCGAAGCGGAGACATTGCCATTCATCGGGTACATCGAACCCTGGCAGCCCGCGCACCAGAACATCTCGTCGAGCGGCAGGTTCGCGGTCGAAGCAGCGCAATCCGCAGCGCACGCGGCAAGCGCCAGCGGGTTGGCAAACAGCACGGCCTCGGGATTGATGATCGCGGTGAGCTCGCTGTCCTGCCACAGCGGATCGATTTCGGAGATGTAGAGGATGTCGATTGAGCCCGGCTCAAGGCACAGGAAATCGGCGACGATCTCCATCCAGTAGATCAGCGGATAGGCATACCAGTGGACGTGCCAGCTCGAATAATATTGGCTTGCGCCGCCCACGGCCGACGGACCCGAGATCGAGCGGAAGCCGATATCGAAGCCGGGATCGAGCTTCATCCCGCCGAGGTTCACGAAGCACCATGGCTTCATGCTGACATCGGCGAGCCGGACGGGCTCCCAGAAGCCCATGGCGATCCCGGGCCTCAGACCGCACAGGCACACCGGCAGGTCGGGATTATCGGGATCGGGACGATTGCTCGGCCAGATTTCGAGCCCGCCGACTGAGATCGGGAACAGGCACGACCAGCAGATGTCGGTGATCGGATTGACGAACTGCCCGGTGCATTTGCCAGGCCCGGCATCGGCCGAGGCGGGCGAGGCAAGAGCGAACGACAACGTCGCGGTGACGAGGATCAGGAAGGCGCGGATGTTGCTCATGGTTGGGCCTTTCGCGGCGGGAGCGTGATCTCGCTCACCTCGAGCATCCGCCCGTTCTGGCGCACCCGCGCGGGGACGGCCCTGATGCCGAATTTTTGCGTCAGTTTGCCGCCCTGATCGAAATAGAAGCGGCGTTGACGGGCCTTCATCAGCTCGAGCGGTGCGCCTTTCACGAGGATCAGCTTGGCGTGCGCGTCCTGCCCCAGCGCCCAGGCGATCTGCGAGGGATCGTCGCCGTCGATAAACAGGAGGTCGCCGCGCAGCTTGACGCTGTCGAGCGGATTGACCTGCGTTCCGGCGGCATGGATCAGCTCGCCTTTTGCGCCCCGGATATCGGCAGCAAGCGTGATTGTCGGGTCGAAGGCCCATTGACGGCTTGCGCTTGCGCGAATGAGGCCGGCAACCGGATCGGGCCGGTTGACGCGGGCGATTGTGCGACGTTTGAGTTCCTCGTTGAGCCGGGCGGTCTCGCCCGATTTTTCCATCTGCGCGAGGCGCGTATGGATCTGTTCGAGCAGGTCGCGCTCGATCACGGGGAAGACCGCGCCGCGCTGGCCGTAGTCTCGTGCCTGCAGGCTGGCAGGGAGCGCCGCGAGGAAAAGCGCGCCAATCGGAAGGAGGGAGCGCATCACAGGATTGCCCTCCCGCTGCCGAGGATCTGCCCGCGACACACGTACCCGATTGCGCCGTAGCGGCTGTCGAGCCCGCGCGGATGGTCGGTTCCGGTGTAGTAGCAACCTTCCGGTATTGCGCCTTCGGGACCGCGCGTAAGCGGCACGCCAAGGCGGGTGACCTCGAGCAGGCTCGCGACCTGCTTCCCGTTGATGAAGACCGCATCGCCCTCGTGGCGCACGACATCGCCCGGCATGCCAAGGACGCGCTTGCCGAACATCTGCGGTCCCTTTCCGAAATGCCTTTCGACGAGTTCGCTTTGCGGCGGCTCAAAGAAGATCAGGCTGCCGCGCATGATCGGCGCGTGCTTTTCGAGCCAGAACGCCCAGTTTGGCAGGCTCGGGCTCGCATTGATGAGGAAAGCGTGGTCCTTGCCGAAGGCATCGAGCGGCGCCCAGGCGAGCGGCAGCAGGACCAGCCCCGAGAGCAGCAGTGAACGGCGGATCGAGCGGGGCAGGCTCATGGCTGGATCTCCCCTGCGAGCTTGTCCGCAATGCGCTGCTCGAGTTCGGAGGTTGCGTCTTCGGCAGCGCCCGCGAGCACGGCCTCGGCAACCAGCACCACGCGGCCGTCATGGCCCATGTCGGCAACGGCGCTTTCGGCGGCCTTGAGGTAGGCAAGGCTAGCCGCTTGGACGACCGCCGGATCGGCATCGGCGCGCGCGGCTTCCTCGACGAATGTCCCGATGGTCTCGGCGAGCCGGACCGTGACGATCCGCTGCTCCGGGGAGCTGGTGACCTGCTGCGTGATCCACGCACCCCACAGGAGCGCGGCAACGAGCACCGCTACGGCGAGGAGTTTCGGGCCCAGCTGGCTAAGCGGGAGGTGCAGTCTATCCATGGCGGGGAGATCCTTCGGCGAGGCGGCGATCGAGGCGGCGCAGGAAAGCCGGCAGCCGCAGCAAGGTGAGGCCCCCGGCTGCGATGAGAAATGCGATCTGGAGGTCCTGCGCAAAGAAGCGGCGCGCGACCGGTTCAGCGGTGCGGTAATGGTCGGCAAGATTGCCGAGCTGCGCGAACAGCGCCGTGAGATCCCAGCCTGCTACAGCCAGGAACACGAACAGCGGCAGGCCGAGGACCAGCAGCAGCGTGCTCGCCGCGAAGCTTGCCATTTCGATCAGCACCAGGCAGGTGCCCTGGAACAGCGCCAGCCAGTCGATCACACGGTGCTTGTCGCGGGCTTGTCTGACTGACGGAAGCGGCACGCGATCTACGAGCGTGGTGGTCTCGAGCACCATCACATGCCTCCTTCCACGCCTGCGACCAGCGCGACTGCGCGCTCCAGCGGCATGCCGTTTTCGACATGGCGGTGGATCGCGGCATAGGTGTCGGGATCGGAGGAGAAGATGGTTGCCGAGAGTGGGTCGAGCACCAGGCGTCCAACCGCTTCCATCTCGGGACCTTTGAGGTAGATCTCGCTGTACTCGGTGCCCGAGCGCTTGAGGCTGCGGATCAGCGTCTCGGTCCGGTCGTCCATGTCGAGCCGCGCTTCCTTGCGGAAATCGGCGATGGTCTCGGGCTTCTGTTGGAGCACCAGCATCCAGTCGCTGTTTTCGAGCGCGGCGCGCGCACCATCGGACTTGTAGTAGTCGTTCAAGGACTGGGTCGCGGTCGCAAGCGCGCCGCCATATTTGCGCGCGGTGCGGGCATAGGTCTCGACGAACTCGCCCATCGAGCCGCCCCTGAGCATCGCCCAGGCCTCGTCGATCAGCAGCAGCTTCTTGGTCGAGCGCGAAGAGCGCGTCATCGCCTGACCGGTCATGAACATGATTGCCGAGAGGACAACGCTTCGAAGCTCCTCGCGGGACGCGAGGTCGCTCATCTCGAACACAGTGAAATCGTCTTCGAGCGCGAAACTCGCTTTCCCCGAGAAGAACCCGGCATAGCTGCCACCGCGGCAGAAGGGCGCGATCGCTGTGGCGAGATCCTTGCCCGCCTCGTTCTCGCTCTGATGGAGCGCATGCGCGACGTCGTCGATCGCCCCGCCGCTGCCGAGCGCTTCCCACACCTGCGTCACCGCGCGGTCGATCAGCCCGCGCTCCGTGTCCGAAGGCGCGGCGCTTGGCCGCGCCATCTGGCCAACGATGGCCTTGATCATGGCGAAGCAGTCGAGCCGGTAATCCTCGTCTTCATGCGCGCGCGCATCGTCGACCATCGAGAAGGGGTTGAGCGAGAATCCCGAGGCGAGCGTGAACTCGACGAAGCGGCCGCCCTGTAACTTGACCGAATGCTCAAAACTGCGTCCGTCGTCGATCACCACGACCTTGGCGCCCGCGCCGCGCAGCGCGGCGCACAGCTCCTGCAGCAGCACCGACTTGCCCGAGCCCGACTTTCCGCAGATCGCGATGTTGTGGTTGCCCGCCGCGTTCTCGAAGGGCGACCAGAAGAAGGGCTGGCCGCGCCGTCCGAGGAGCAGCAGGTGCGGGATCGTCCCGCCGAGATACTCGCCCTGCAGGGGGGCGATATTGGCCGCGGTGGTCGAGAGCATGGTTCGAAAGCGTTTGAGCCGCGCAAGGTCGTGGACCAGACCATCGGCGAGGCTCAACGGGAACGAGGCGACGAGGCCCTGGAGCTGGAGGAAGCGCTCGTCGGCAAGGTCCCATCCGGCCGCCTTGTAAATCGCCTTGACCGTGCGCTCATGCGCATCGCCTTCGCCGAGCGGCGAGATCGTGGTGAGACCATAGAACAGCTTGACGAGCTTCTTGCCCGCTTGGAGTTCGGCCTGGACGTGTCTCCATTCTGCCGACTGCTCCGACAGTTTGGGCAGGAAGCGCGCGCTTTTGGTCTCCGACAGGCTGGTGGTGCGCATGAACTTGTAGCCTGCGCGCGCCGAGGCGGCTTCCTGGTCGGGATAATGCAGGCACAGCATGGTCGCAGCCGGGCAGGGAAAGCGCAGCTTGTCGGTGAACATGTCGCCGATGAGCCGCGCGCATTCCCACGGTGCCCAGCGCTCAGGGGTAGAGCGCACGCCGTAATGGCGCATATCGAAGCGGTCGGGATAGCATTCACCTACCTGCGGCACGCCATCTCGCGAGCGCCCGGTCTCGCGGAAGCGCTCGGTGCGCAAGATCAGCCGGTCGTCCTCGACTTCGAGTTCGATGTCGCGGCGGATCGCTTGCGCGTCGAGCGTGTCCTCGCGGTTCCAGTGGGTGAGATCGGGTTCGCGCGCGGTGGTCGGCGAGGTGAGCTCGTCGACCAGTGCGAGGAGGCCTGCGGGCTCGAGCCTGTTCGATGCAAGGCCGAGCGAGTTCAGCATCCCCGCCATCCCGTCGCGGCATTCGGTGAGTTCTGCATCGGTGACGCTTCCGGGCACCGGAACGCCGAGCGAGAGCACCAGACGCACATGGCGTGCATGAAACGGCGCGTGTGCCGAGCCCGACTTCCAGACGAGATCGTAGAGCCGGTTGGTGCGGGCTTTCGCAATCGCTTCGTAGATCCCGCCCTGCTCGTAGCGCGGTGCGAACCACGGGCCGACGATGGCGCCGATGCGCGGGGACGCGAAGTTCAGCACCTGCAAACAGGCGCCTTGCGGCAGGCTCTCGGAAAAGAACTGGCCGAGGATCTCACCTGTCCGCTCGTCGGCGCCGATGAGCGGGGTGACTTCGAGAATGAAGCCCTTCGAGTGCGCGTTGCGGTAGAGCCCCGGGCCCTCGTCATAGACTCGGTACGGAAGCCAGTCCGACAGCATGTCGAGCGCGAAACGCGGCTGCGCATGATCGCCCCTTTTCGCATCGCCGAACAGGCCAGCGAGAAGCGCGTCGCGCGCAGAGGATAGCGAGAGGTTCACTTGGGCTCTCCTTCGGGCAGAACGGGGTGGGGCACCTGGCCGGGGGAGGGGGGACGACCAGGTGCCCCGGGGTCCGGCGCTTTGGCGCCGGGCAGCTCCGTCAGATCCTGCGAGGGGATGACCAGGACATCGGGAGGCTGCTGGGGGGAGGGATTGGAATGCTGGAATGGACGTGCTTCTGCGGCGGCGGGCGGCGGGCCTTCCGCTTCAGCCGGGCGCGCCAGTGCGCGCAGAACGTCGCCGGTCGAACGCGGCGCGCGCCAGCGCTCGGCAGCGCGATCGGGCAGCACGACATGAACGACCCGGGCCTCGTGGATGCGGCCCGCCTCGTCGCGGTAGCCCGCAACGACGATCCGCAATTCGCGATCACCGACCCCGTGCGCTCGCGCAGAGGCATGACCGGACCGTTCTGCCTGTGAAGCGCGGGTGGCGGCATCGTCGATCATCGAGGTTGGCGCGCAGCTTCCCTCCGGCGCGCGGCAGGAAAAGTCGCCCTTGACGTTGCCGCCAAGCGTCGCGCAGCTGGCGATCATCAAGGAGAGGGTTGCCGTCGCTCCGACACGGGTCACACGGCCGCTCATTGCTTCGATCCGGTCTTGGCATTGGCAAATGCGCGCAGTGTCTTTGCATCGCGGTAGCCGTGCAGCACCGCACCGTCGCGCGCTCTGACGATCACCGGGGTTCCGGCAAAGCCGTTGGCCTGTGCAAAGGCTTCGTTGGCATCGAGCGCAGCTGCTTTCTTGCAGGCAGCGCGCGGTTCGAGGTGCTTGCCGGTGTAGGCGGCATGGAGCGCCCCGACCGGATCGGCGGCGCACAGCACCGCCTC
Organism: Alteriqipengyuania sp.; assembly: GCF_964222115.1. Taxonomy (NCBI): domain Bacteria; kingdom Pseudomonadati; phylum Pseudomonadota; class Alphaproteobacteria; order Sphingomonadales; family Erythrobacteraceae; genus Alteriqipengyuania; species Alteriqipengyuania sp. The sequence goes on along the minus strand of NZ_CAXQBM010000047.1, from coordinate 28,585 downwards.
GGACATGCGGCGGCTCGATGCGCCGAAGATCGAGATCGGCCGCTCCTCGACAAGGACGCCTGCCTTCTCGAGTTCGCCGGTGAGCCGCTTGCAGTAGCCGCACTGGAAATCCGAGAAGACAACCAGCTTCGGCCCCTTGGGATTGCCCCACAGGATCGCGCCTACTGCGGGCAAGACTTTGAGATCGACATGCGTCGCGGCCCGCCTGTCGCGGGGTTCTGCAACGTCGTGCCGACCGGCAGTGTCCTCGCCGGCAGCGCGGGCTGCGCCGGCGGCGAGCAGGTCGGGATTGAGTTCAAGCAGGCGCGCGGCGGTTACGTCGCGCCGCTCCTCCATGTCGTAGAGCCGCCCGACGAAGAGGTAGCGTGCCGCTTCGTCGATGTAGAACAGCGTCTCTCCCGAGACGACCTCGCACCACGGCGCGAATGTCTTGCAATCGAGCGCGTCGATCGGTGTCTTGGGCAGACGAAGCTTGAGCGCTTCAACCACATTCTGCGTGATCGCGGCCTGCGCCGGCATGGCGGTCACTACCGCGACACCGCTTGTAAGGAGGGCTGCTGCGCTGGCGGCGGCGAGCGATATGTGCGCGGCGCGCGCCTTGAGGCCGGGCCGCTGGTTCGAGTAGTTCATTGGGGTGTGCTCCTGACATGGACGCCGTCGAGAAAGACGATCTCGACTGCGATGCCGGTCGGCATCTCGACGACGGGTTGGTACTGTTCTGCGCGTTCGATGAGGTATTTGCTGACCGTGTCGGCGGCTTCGCCCGCGCCCTGGCCGAGGCCGCCTGCGAGAATGTCGGTCGGCGAGAGCGCGTCGCGCCTGCCGTCGCTGCCGACAGGCTGCGCAAAGATGCCGTTGGCATTGGCCGAGAAGCCGCGTCCGAACCCGCCGACGATCCCGGCGAGCAGCGCCTGGCTGACGAGGCTGCCTTCGCGGCTGACGACATTGCCGCGAACGCCCGACTTGCCGGCAAAGGCGATGAACCCCTTGACCTCGCTCACCGCAAAGCGTCCGCCCGGTTGCGCACAGGTCATGCGCACAAGCTTGACGTAAACCTTCTCGGCCGAGAGATCGCCGCGCGCCGCGCCGTTGACGAGGCAGCCGGTGAGATCGGTGGTGAGAAGCTTGTTGCCCTGCAGCACCGAGCGCGCCGGACCGGTGATACGCAGCACCACGGGCAGCGGATCGCTCTGGCTGGTAACGCCCGTCGAGGCGTCGACCCCGACGATCACGGTGGCAGGTGCATAGCTGTTGGGCGGCAGGTAATCGCGGCTTGCCTCGAGCAGCAGCGTCGGCGCGCTTTCGATTGCCTTGGTCTTGGCGGCGCCCGGCTTGTCGGATGAGAAACTCAGCAGGCTTGCCTTGGGTTCGCTGGGTGGCTCGAGCGCTCCGGGAGGGAAGCCCGGAGCCCGCGGATCGGCTGAGGGAACCGGCGTAACTGGGGGATTGGCGCGCACCGTCTCGAGTTCCGAGCGCAAGGCGGCGTTCTCGGCCGAGATCGCATCGATCGCCGCCTGACCGTCGCTGATCATCCGCGCGTTTTCGCCGCGCAATGTCTCGAGCTCCTGCTCGATCGAGGCCTTGGGAAGCTGGCTTTCCTGCAGGTCCTTGATCGCGCGGCCCTGCGCATCAAGACGGTTGCCATAAGTGGCGACGAATTCGCGCTGCGAGAGATTGCGATTGACCAGCGCGCCGGTCTCGATCGTGGTCGCGCCCGCGCCGCCGGCGCCGGCTTCATCCTCGCCGCCGCAGATGAACATCGAACCGGAGATGAGTGCCACCCCGCCGATGCCGGCGAGCAGCAGCTTCTGGCGCTGCGCGACCGTGCGGTTGAGATTGCGCCGGGCTTCGCCGCGCGTCTCGTCCTTGGGCGCTGCGGCGGGCGTATCGTGTCTGTCGGTATCGGCCATTATTCGAGCCCTCCCTTCGCAAAGACGAGGAAGGCCTGCGTGCTCTCGCCGGGCTGGAGACTGTCGCGGCCATAGGCAAAGGCCAGCGCCCCGGCGGGCGCCTCGCGTTCACCGGCAAGGTCGACGGGCATCGGGCCGAGATTGCGCAGGGTGAAGGCCTGACCGATCAGCTCGGCACCTTCATATTCGGCGACCTGCTGCACTTCGAGGCTGTCGGTGCGGCGTGGTCGCGAGAGTTCGGCGCGCGCCCGGAAGCCCGGCAGAACACCGTCGCTCGCCATCGCCTCGATCAGGCGGATCGCGGCTTCGTCGCGCGTCGCTGCATAGCCTTCCCATTCGCTCGCCTGGGACTTGGCGAGCGCGGGATTGGTGACGAAGAGCTGGCTCGCTTCCTCGCCATCGACGCGGCAGGCGAACTTATAGACATAGCCCGCGCTGCTGGTCGCGAAGAAGCTGACTCTGGCGCTCGCATATTGCAGCGGCACCGAGACATAAATGTCGCCGCGCACCGGTTCGTGGGTCACCTCGAAATCGTTGTAGGGATAGCCGCTCGCCATCTTCGAGACATTGGCGAAACCATCCTCGATGAGGGCGATACGGGTCAGCGCGCCGCGCGCGAGCACGCAATCGATCGCGGCGCCATCAGCGGCCTCGACGAACTGGTCGGCATGTGCCGGTGAAGCGTAGGCGGCCGTGGCGATTGCCAGCGCAACGCTGGTCAGCGCGGCGGGGAAGGGGCGGGATAGGAGTGTCATGGGTTCTCCTCCTCGGTTTCGGTTGGGAGCTGGCGGAAGCCGGTGAGGCCGAGGCTGAGGCCGCGGCGGTTCCAGCTGAATTCGAAGCTGCGCTCTTGGCTTGCGATCACCTGCGCACCGACGAAGGTCTTGAGCGTGCCGGTGACGACAGCGGTGAGCGCCTGCGCGTCGACCTCCATCCGCGAGATGACGAAGGCCTGGCTGATGTCCGAACCGCGCTGCTCGTCGACGATCTTGACGAGCTCGGCCTTGAGGCTCCCGTGCGCTGACGGATCTGCCACCTTGAGGACCTGTTCCATCCAGTAGTCGAGGCTCTCGGGTGCGCGATTGAGCAGCATGAGCGCGGTGTCGCGGGTTACGAGTTCGAGGTAGTGCGCATCGGTACCGCCGCTCCCGAGCGTCAGGCGCTCGGTCGTGACAGGCACCAAAATGACGCTTTCCTCGCGCGTCGCCGCCGCGCCGACCGCCAGCAGGCTGGTAAGGCCCAGCACGGCTGACAGCGCGGCGAAGCGGTTGCGCTGTTTGAGGTGACGCTGCGCTTCCTCATAGGCGAATTCGTGTTTCACTTGGGTCCTCCCTCAGCCTGCGAGCAGGCGGCAGTGGGAGGGCGGCGTGGCTTTCAGCCCGAGGAAGCTCCCCGGCAGATACCAGTAGGCAGCATGGACCAGTTTCGACCCTGCGCCTGATGCCTTCGCCTTTCGAAGGGCGAACCAGGTCATGACCGATAGGCCGGTGCCGATGATGATGTGCTGCGAAAGGATGCCCCACGCGAAGGGGACGAGCAGTCCCGCAAACTCGTCGATGGTCCAGAAGCCGATGAGCTCCGGGTCGTCGAGCCGCCGTGGAACGAGGTATCTGTCGGCCATGCCGCCCTCCCGTCGTTAGACCGCGATCAAATGGTTGCGGTCACGACCGAGGTGACGATCGGCACGCCTGTGCCGACGCCAATTCCGACACCGACCGGGACCGCGACCTGCCCAAGGGCGAAGCGGCCCGAGGCGAGCGCGATCAAACCGCCGGCAAGGCTGAGGACGGTGATGATCTTGCCGCCCGAACCTTCGAGGAAGTCAGTGAACTTCTGCAGCGCCGGATCAAAGGTCGTGTCGGCACCGGCATAGGCGGCACCGGCGCAGGCGACCGCAATCGCGGCCGGAAGAATATAGTCGCGGGCACGAATGCCTTTGACGGATGGGCGGGGAAGGGTGATTGCATTGTTCATCGAGGAACTCCGTTTCGAACATTGGCAGCGATGCGTTCGCTGTATGTTCTTTCCTCGATTGGAAGGCAGGGTGTAGGAAAACGGAAACTGCCGCACGCGGCATTCCGACCAAGAGAAATCGTCGATTCTGGGCAATCTGACCGGGCTTTGCGCGACCGGTGCAGACATTGCGGCCAAGAATACCGATCATTGCGCCACCCATACCGAAATCTGAGATCGAGGGACCGGACTCTGCGCGAATCAAATCGTGTGACGATGAGCCAGTTTCCTACGAGTTCCTTATTTGTTCTTTTTCCTTTCCTACAGTTTGACGCGTCGCCTAGCCTGTTGGTGATTCGCTAAAGATCACCGGAAGCAGGAACAATGGCGCGAAACACAAACGACAAATGGGGAGAACTATCGCGAGGAGTCGCCGCTTTCCTCGACCATGCCGTGGACGAAAGTGGCAAGTCCCGGCGGACGATTGCCGCACAGACGAATATCAACAAGGACGCGCTCCGACGCATCCTCGCCGGGACAAGGTCAGCCACACTGCTTGAGGCGCTGGCCATCCTTGACGCGAGCGGTCACGCGCCGCGCACCTCCCTGATGCTGGCACTCGCGGGGTACTCGCAGCGTAGCAAGGATTGGCAGAATAGCGGCGTGCTGGAATTTCTTGAAACCTTCATAAGCGAGTTGCCGTCTGCTTTGGATCAAGCGCTGGGCGAGAGGCTGCTCGATGTGAGACCGCGCTGGGCAAAGGGGACCGCTCACCGCACCGCCGGTCTCCTGTCGGATCACCTCGCGCAACTGGAGCGGCAGGATGAACAAAGCTTCGCTCTCTGAAATGACGACTGGTCTCGAAACGGACGCGGAAGCCGTTCCTGTCGAGCCAACGCCAGACCGGCTCATTCGTCTTCCCGAGGTCATGGCGCGCGTGGGCCTGCGCCGAACGGCAATCTATCAGCGGATGCGCGAAGGCCGTTTTCCAAAGTCGCGTTCGCTCGGTCCCCGTTGCACGGTTTGGGTCGAAGCCGAGATCGATGACTGGATCGGTTCTGTTGTCGAACGCACCGACGAGATATGTCAGAACACGCCCCGAATTTCGAGATGATCATGGTTTGCGTCCCGTCACCGCTCGAATAAACGCGCGCTGTCCCGCTAGCCGGAAAGCACTTCGATTATCCGGCATTCGCCAACCGCTCCGTGCTGGCAGTCGTCGACCATATGGCGCAGTTCGGTTCGCAGTTTTCGCAAGTCACCAAGCTTCCGATCCACCTCGCGTAGGTGGAGGCTGGCAATAGAGTCCACGGCTTCGCACGATTGCGATGGATCATCCGACAAAGAAAGCAATTGGCGCACCTCCGCCATGGTGAAGCCGAGGTCGCGTGCGCGGCGGATAAACCGCAATCTGGCCAATTCGGTCGGGCCATAGTCCCGGTAGTTTCCGGCGGTGCGTGGTGGTTCCTCCAGCAATCCGGTCCGTTCGTAGTAGCGGATCGTTTCGGCGGTCGTGCCGGTCTTCCGCGCCAGGGCACCAATCTTCATGGGTTTCTCGCAATGCTTGACCTTGTAGCCACTACAAGGTGCATAAGACGATTCGAAGATGCAAGCAGAACGGTAAAATCCTGTGGCAAAGAAGGACATTATTGAACTTATCGAAGCTGAGCGGCGCGTTTTCCGTGCCGCCAGGCAGTCTGGTGACCGGGCTTTGGCTTGGACCGCGCTCGAGCGGGAACATATTCTGGGCCAGGGCTTCTTCGGGCCGCACCTTCGTTCACATATGACGATGCTGGGCTATGCAGTTGAAACCCGCGATGGCCGCGAAGTTCTGGGGCAGGTCATACGTCTTGCGCTCGCTCCCCTTGGTAATCTCACCGGACGGCTCCCCTGGGGCAATACCGGACGCGCAAACGTGAGCGCATTCGCGCCAATGCCATACCCGGACGACCTCGCGGAGGTTTTCACCATCTCTTCGGACGAGGTTCGCTAGCACGCGCCATGGCAATTCTATCCAACGAACAGGTTGAACGTCTCTACGACAAGAACGCGGGAATCTATGACCGATTGGTGTCGGGGTTTCGGTGGGCCGGTCTTGGTCGCTGGCGACGCGATCTGGTTAACCGGCTTGAACTCAAGGCCGGTGACCATGTGATCGATCTATGTGCTGTCACCGGCGCAAACCTCGCGTTTCTGCTTGAGAGAGTAGGACCAAGCGGCAAGGTGACGCTGGTCGACCTTTCGCAAGGCATGCTCGACCAAGCCCGTCGACGAGCGAAGCGCCTGCGAGCTAGCAATGTCGAATTTGTGCAGTCAGACGTAGCCGCCTTCCGCTTTCCGAGCGAGACCAGCGCAGTCATCAGCACCTTTCGACTGGAAATGCCACCTGACTACGCCGCGATCATCGAGCGCGCCTCAGCTGCTCTCCCGACGGGTGGCCGGATGGCCCTGCTTGGCCTGAAGCACCCCGAGCGCTGGCCGCGATGGCTGATTGAAATCGGAATATTCGCTACGAAACCGTTCGGCGTCTCGCGCGAATACGAAGAATTCCGCCCGTGGCTACCAGCCCGCCGAGAGCTGAACGAACTCCATTTCCGCGAGTTTCTGGCAGGATGCGCTTACGAATTCGTCGGTGCCAAATCGTAATGCGGCAGAAGCCGCAGTTGCGTGACTGCTTTTGTCTAGCTTCATGCGGGTTCCCCTGTTGAGTTCGAGCCCAAATACACCACATCCGCTTGCGCTGGTCAGTCGATTTTAACCGTGCGCAGATAGGGGCGCAGCGTTGTGAAACCTTGCGGGAAGCGCGCTTTCGCTTCTTTATCGGAAACAGACGGTGGAATGATGACGTCATCCCCACTCTGCCAATTGACCGGGGTTGCCACGCCTTTACTTTCGGTGAGCTGGACTGAATCGAGCAATCGGAGCACTTCTTCGAAATTGCGTCCGCTGCTCATCGGATAGAGTAGCATCGCACGGATTTTTTTGTCCGGGCCAACGATATAGACGGCGCGAACGGTAGCATTGTCGGCTGCGGTTCTTTGCTCCGCACTGCCAGTCTCCTCGGCGGGCAACATATTGTAGAGTTTGGCCACCTTCAGGTCGCTGTCGCCGACCACCGGGTAATCGACTTTATTGCCGCTGACCGCCTCGATATCGGGTAGCCAGTCGCGATTGTCTTGGCTGCTGTCGACCGACAGGCCGAGAATCTTGGTGTCGCGTTTGGCAAATTCCTCGCCGAGACCGGCCATGTAACCCAGCTCGGTCGTACAAACCGGGGTAAATGCCTTTGGATGAGAAAACAGGATAGCCCAATTGTCGCCGATCCAATCATGGAAGGTGATGGTGCCTTGGGTCGTTTCCGCTGTGAAATCGGGAGCTGTCGAGCCAATGGAGAGGGTCATGTCAAAACTCCTATTTATTCTGGGGGAGGTGTCCGCCGTCCTCATATTTTGGCGGGTGTGTGGCCTGCGGCACGTCGAATGTCGGCGCAATCGATTGCGTGAGTCTCGACCTCACCTGCATTTAGTGAGGCGGAAATGCTCACTGGCGCTCCCGCCTCCTACAAGATTGCGCGATCATCGGCCGGCGTAGATACTCAGAAGCGCACGCTAGCGCCTGCTACGAAGCGCCGGGGAGCCCCCGGTCTCAAACCCGAAGGCCGACGCGCTACAGCATAAGCATTGTCGAACAGATTATCCACTCTGGCAAACAAAGAGAGACCTTCCGTCAGCGCAAACCGGCCGGCGAGATCAAAGACAATCCTTTCGTCAATACGCTCATCGGGCGAAATATCCCCGCTACCTGCTTCGGTGCGTACTTGCGATGTGTAATTGGCGCTCACGAGCAAGGATGCCGGTCCAAATGCGAGCCCCGTTTCGGCATAGAATTGGTGGCGAGCGATGTAGGGGAGTGCGTCGCCCTGGGACACGGAACCGAAGAACGCACTCTCGAAACTGCTTTCGAATTGCGCGTCGGTGAGCGTGTAAACCACCGAGAAGGGAATAGAAATTTCCCTACCCACTTGATGCTCCGTCGAAGCTGCCAGCTCCAACCCCTTCACGGAGACGGCCCCAGCATTGAACTGGTCGCCAATATCCCCGACGCTACACCCCACGGATTGTGTGCAGTTTCCGAGCAGATTGGAATAGTCGGAATAAAACGCAATCGCGGAAGCTTGAATGGCGCCATTCCGAAAACGCCCACCAAATTCATAGTTCCAGCTTTTCTCGGCTCGTGCCTCCGGATTTCCGGGCCCGGGGGGAGAAAAACCGCGCGAAGCGCCTGCAATCAACAGCACGTCTCCCAGTGCATAGGTTGCACCGAGTGCGGGAAGCCATTCGTCAACGTTGGTCTTGCGTATGCGCGCAGGTCCATCGAGACGAGCGGGGTCGGCTCGATCATAGTCCAGTCGAGTAAGGTCGATGCCTTCGTACCGAATGCCGGGTGTCAGAGTAAGCCCGCCGATCTCGATCCGGTTCTCCAGATAGAAAGCGATCGCCTTCGCCTTCGCCTCGCGATTGGCTTGAGCGCCCGGAGCCGTCTGCCGGACGAAAACGAGATCTCCATCCGTTTGCGTATAGAATTCCTCATTCTGCAACCGGTCTTCTTCATCCTCGTGATACCGGAGCGACGCAGCCAGGTTGTGGATGGCCTTGCCGGTCTCGAAAGGTCTTTCGAACGAAAGCTGGACGCCTTCGCTCCGATAGACGCGGTTGTTGTTGCGAATGCGAAGGGCACCTTCAGCGCTGTCTGCGCCTCGCAGGATTGCGAGGCCTCTCTCGTTTGAGGAGGGAGCATCGAAAACGGGTTGGATGGCATCAAAGCTGCCATCACCATCGAAATCGATGTCCTGTAGCTTCGACCAACTTCGTGTGAAATCGTTGCGATATAGGGTAACCGCGAACTGCGTGTCGTCGGGCAACCGGAGGGTGCCGGTGAGCCGATATTGATCGTGCTCGCCCGTGAAAACGTCGCGTTGGCTGGCCGAATAGCGCCGGTACGGATCGCTCGCGAAATCCGCGTCGGCGAGGCCCAAATAGGTTTCGTTCGCCTCAAGTTCGGATCGACCATAGGCGAACTCGAGGCGAACATCGACCGGCGAATCTGGGTTGGTGTGGACGGCGAAGCGGGCGCGATAGTCCTGACGTTGAAAACCGGTCTCGGCGCCGGGAAGCCCATCTATCGTCTTGAACCCGTCACTGCCTTGCTGATAGCTTTCTACCATCGCCCCGAAATTGTCGGCACTAGCGCCAATCCAGCCATGACCCTGATAATAGCCGCGAGAACCAAGCTGGCCGGAAGCTTCGCCAGCCAGGCTCTCGGTCGGTATCGGAGTCGATCGGAAATTGATGGCCCCGCCGATCGTGCGAGGACCATAGCGTACCGAGCCCGCGCCCTTGATCACTTCGACTGCGTCCATTCGACCGATCGCGGGAAAGTAATACGCGGCCGGAGCGGCGTAGGGGGCAGGGGCAATGAGAACGCCATCTTCCATCAAGGTGATGTTGCTCGACCGTTCGACCGGCGCGCCGCGCAAGCCAATATTCGGGAATAGCCCGAAACCGTCCTCTTCCTGAATGTTGACCCCCGGCACCTGGCGCAGGACACGGTTGACGTCACCATGCTCGAATTCGCTCAGTTCCTCGCCATCGATTAGGTCCGCCGCACCGGCCACTTCATACGCATCGATGCGACCGCCAATCACGATAATCGATTCGCTTGTGTTTGCTATCCCGTCCTGCGATTGCCGCTCATCGGTCGGGTCTTTTTCATTGGCGTAAGCAGGGGCGGCCAGTGCAATTGCTATGAGCGAGGCGGTAGCGCGATACATGGAGAATCCTTTCGAGACATTTACCAGCCTACTACTGCTATTGAGACGTATTCGCAATAGCAGTAGTAGGCTTTTATGCCCATATTGGGTGAGGGCGGCTCGCGGTGCATCGGTTCTGGACTGCAATACCGTCCGCGACCGGCGCGCGATGAGGGCTCAGGGTCTGCGAACGGCCGGGCAGGAACAGGCCAGCGAAAGCTTAATCACCGACCGTGTTTTTCCCGTTGTTGGGTGCCGGGTGGGCAGGGATCAGCGCATCATCGCAGTCCGTAGCGAGGCAGGGCTCGAAAGTGACATGTGCGATGCCGAAATCCTTTTCCAGCATCGCCCGCGCGCGTCGCTTGACTCCCTCGAATGCTGTTTGGGAGTAATCAACAAGAGTGAGATGGGCTTCGAGCGCCCGGTGATGTTCTCCCAGATTCCAGACATGGACGTGGTGAATATCCTGCACGCCGCCAAGCGCGCGCAGGTTTTCAACCATCTGATCAAATTCCACCTCGTCCGGCACTGCTCCCATCAGCAGACGAACGGTTCGCGGTAGGAGCGTCGCGCCCTGCCAGATGACATAGGCCGCGATGATGAGAGTGATGATGAGATCGGCGACGACGAGATCGTATAGAATAATTAGCACTCCGGCGACGATCACACCGATCGAGGCCAGCGCGTCCGAAACGTTATGAAGGAAGGCAGCCTTCATGTTAATGCTGTCATGCGCGCCGCGATAGACAATGAATGCGGTGACGAGATCGATGACAAGTGCGATCCCGGCAACCCAGATCACGGTCCAGCCTTCGACCGGCTGCGGCGCGGCGAAACGGTTGATCGCCTCAACGATCAGATAGAATCCGATGATCAGCAAGGTCGTCAGATTGATGAGTGCGGCGACCACTTCTCCCTGGGCGTAGCCGAAGGTCATCAGCTTGTCCGCCGGACGCCGGCCTATGCGTCGCGCAAACCACGCAAGACCAAGAGAGGCCGCATCGCTGAAGTTGTGCAATGCATCCGCGATAAGCGCCAGTGACCCTGAAAGGATGCCGCCGACAATCTGGGCAAGGGTCAGGAGGACATTGATCGCGACCGCGAGGATCAGCTGACGATCGCTAAGGTTTTCCTCGCCGTGACTGTGGCCAGCTTGATCGTGCGAGTGCGCCATCACTTTTCTCCGCTATTTGCGATTTTGTTGCCGGCGGTATCCGGATGCTGAAGGATCGCATCGGAATTATCGATTGCTCCGATCGCGGCGTTAAATCCGACTGCAATCATTCCGAACATCGCAAGCCCGGAGATGAAGGCCGCGAGTGCTGCCAAATTCAAACCTCCCAGTCTGCCCGGGATTTGCAGCAAAAAATGAACCGACCAGACAAGAAAGTATCCTGCGAGTAGAATTGCCAACCGCGCGTCCGCTGTTTCGCTCATGCCGTGGAGAAGCCAAAACCCGGCTACCGCTGCGGCAACAAAGGCGAGTGACAGAAAAACATGGATCGCTAGACGATCCATGCGTTTCATCGCGCTGTCGCGAAATCCGGCTGTTGTCTTTCGCCCCACCAGGAAAAAGGTGATTCCAACCCCTAGTGTTGCTGCGAAACCGGCGAAGACAGACACGGCTGCTGCTGCACCCAGAGCGATGCCACCAAACCCCAGCGCAATACCGCCTTGAAGCGCAATGGTCATCTTCGGCCCGCGTCTTCCCACGGCGTCGGACAGGGTTCCAACTGAGTCGCGATGCGAAGCCCAGCCTCCGATCAGCACCGCCAGAAGATAGAGAGTCCCGCCAGCGGGGAGCAGGGCTGCGTCTATGAAGTCACCCCTTGCTTGTCCAACTGCAGGACCGGTCAAAACAAGCGCAAGTGCGGCAAGGGCGCCAGAGTGGACGGCCGCCGCGAACCCATTTTCGTTCGGGGTAGGCCCGTGCTTTTCTTCCCAGACAACGCCAGCACCCAGGCCGAGGCTTGCCAGCATCGCCAAGGTCAGGATCGCCGACAAATCCTCAGTTACAAATATCTCGTGGACGAGGCTCATTCCCGTGTTTCGCCATGAACCGTTCCCGCCTCGTCGTGCTTGTCACTGTGCGCGTCGCGCAGGATATCGATCCCGCCGTAAAGAGCTATGCCAGCCACAGCGATGCCGACCACAAGGTCCGGCCAGTTCGCGCCTGTGATCATAACGATGACGCCAGCGATGATAATCCCGCCGTTCGAAATGAAGTCATTGAAGCTGAATGTGGTGGCGGCCCGCATGTTGACGTCCTTGTTCTGCATCTTTTGCAACAGGCGAAGGCAATAGAGGTTCACTATGCCCGCGACGGCAGCCATCGCGATCATCAGGATGCCACCCGGCTCAGAACCTTCAACAAACCGCCTGACGGCATCAGCAATCACTCCGCCGGCAAAGATCAAAAGCATGACGCCAGAAAAGCGCGCTGCGCCTCGCTTCCAGGAGCGCGGTCGACTCAGCGCAAGGAGACTGAGAGCGTAGACAAGCGCGTCCGACGAATTGTCGAGCCCGTTGGCCAAGAGCGCGTTCGAGTCCGCAAAATAGGCAACGACAAAGAAACCAACCGCGATTGCGACGTTGAGCCACAATACGATCCACAATGTGCGTCGCTTGTCCGCCGAATCCAGATCGAAGTCATCGTTGCAGCTCATACTGGCTTCTCTGCTATGTCTTTTGTGCTGCCCTTCTCTTTATACGCCAGAAGGCGAAGCGCATTGGCGACCACGATTAGCGTTGATCCCTCGTGAACCGCGACAGCGGGGCCTATCCCGAGACCGAAAATGGTTGCCGGGATGAGCACGACAACAATTCCGAGACTGACGATCATGTTCTGCCGGATGATTGACCGGGTTTGTCGGCTCAGATCGACGGCGAAAGGCAGTCGGGCGAGATCATCGGCCATCAGCGCGACATCGGCTGTCTCCAATGCAACGTCCGAGCCGGCAGCCCCCATTGCTATTCCGACCGTTGCGTTCGCCATGGCCGGAGCGTCATTAACCCCGTCTCCGACCATCGCAACCTTGTCCTGGCCGGCAAGCTTGCGGATGGCCTTGACCTTGTCGTCGGGCATGAGATTGCCCCAGGCCTCGTCGAGGCCGACTTCCTTTCCAACCGCATCGGCCACTCTTTGGTCGTCGCCCGAGATCATGATCATTCGGGTGATCCCGAGGCCGCGCAACGCTTCGAGCGTCGCCTTTGCTGCCGCCCGCGGCGTGTCGAGCAAACCGATCGCTCCAAGATCGCGCGTTTCCGAGCGAACGCCCATCGTCGTCCGCCCGCGCTCGCGCATGGACTCGATAGCATCCGACAGTTCGGCACCGAGCTGAGGGACCCCGTCTTGCCCGAACATTTCGAGCTTTCCGATCCACACCCGCTCACCGCCGACAAGCGCGGTGATCCCCTTGCCTGTGAAGCTTTCAAGACTTGTAGCTTCGGGCAGTGCCTCATCGCCAAGCCGCTGCTTGCCGTCCCTAACAATCGCCTGTGCTAGGGGATGATCGCTCAGATTTTCAGCCGCCGAGGCAATCGCAAGCAGTTCGTTTTCAGATACACCCTGCGCGGGTTGGACATCGGTCATGCGGGGCTCGCCTTCGGTAAGAGTACCGGTCTTGTCGAACGCGATGGCCTTGAGCGCGCCGAGATCCTCGAGCGGCGCGCCGCCCTTTACCAGAATGCCGCTGCGTGCTGCTCTGGCTACTCCGGACAAGACCGCGCTCGGGGTCGCGATCGCCAAAGCGCAGGGGCTGGCAGCCACAAGCACCGCCATCGCCCGGTAAAAACTGTCGCGGAACGGCTCGTCGATGACAACCCAGGCGAAAAGGAGCAGGCCGGCCAAAGCGAGCACGGCAGGCACAAAAATTCGCTCAAAGCGCTGCGTGAAGCGCTGGGTAGGAGATTGCTGAGCCTCGGCTTCGCTCACCATTTGGACGACCTTGGCGAGGGTCGTGTCACTCGATCGCCGGGTCACTTCCACTTCGAGCGCGCCCGATCCGTTGATCGTCCCTGCGAAGACGCGATTGTCATCCGCAAGATTGTCAGGATTTGCGCGCGCAGAAGCGATATTCGAAACCGCGCTCTTGTCGACCGGCACGCTTTCCCCGGTCACCGGAGCCTGATTGATGGCACTGACGCCGTCCAAGATGAAGCCGTCAGCCGGAAGGCGTTCGTTCGGACGCACGATTACGACGTCGCCTAGCGCAAGCTCCTCGACCGGAACCTCAACGACGTCATCTCCACGTTTTACTCGTGCCGTTTCCGGCGCGAGCTCGGCGAGCGCCTCGATCGCCCTCTTGGCGCGGCCCATCGCGTAGTGTTCGAGCGCGTGGCCGAAACTGAACAGGAACAGCAATAGCGCGCCTTCGGCCCATTCCCCGAGAAAGGCGGCGCCCGCAGCGGCGACAAGCATGAGGCTGTCGATTTCAAACCGGCGCAGGCGCAAATTGTCCCACGCCTCTCGGACGGTAAAGAATCCGCCAAAGAAATACGCCGCGAGATAGCATGCGAATGGCAGCCATCCTGGATGCCCAGACCATAGCTTCTCAATCCCGAACCCGGTCGCGAGAAATACGCCCGAGGCGAGCGAGAAATAGAGTTCGGTGTTCGCGCCGAAAATGCCACCATGACTGTGCCCGGCACGATCTTCATCATCGTGATCATGGTCTTTGGAAGAGTGCTCGGCGTTCCTGGCGACATCGCCCGCCAGAACCGACACGCCGAGGTTCTTGAGCTCGCCAGCAATCCTAGGCTCATCGGTTAGCTGACGGTCGTACTCGGCGATGAACCTCCCGCTCGCATCAGCATTTGCTTCGAGGATACCGGGTTTGCTGGCCAGCAGGTCCGCGACCGTTTGGGCACGGCGGGTGGAATTGATGCCATCGGCTTGCCAGACAACGTGTCCGTAGCGTTCGGAGATTTCCGCTCCGGCCACATGGGCCAACTCCTTGATGCGGGCGACAGTCAGGCGATCGGCATCGTATGATATCGCTAGTCGGGCGGATGCATCTTTCTCGCCGGGCAATATCGTGACCTCGTGCACGCCGATCCGCGAGCTGAGCAAAGACTGCAAGCGCGCGATGCAATGATCGGTTTCGCTCGGGATGTCGGGAAGGAGCGGTGAGACTTCGAGTTCGATGGTTCGCGTCATTGCCTATTGCTTCCCATTGGAAATTGACCGCTCCCGGTGCCGCAGACCCGTAAGCTTGCAGGTTCGCGAAACCCGAATAGGGACTAGCGAAGCCCGCATATTGCGTAACGAAAGCGTCAATGTGCGTCCTGACCTGCCGGCACTTTCAGCGAATTCGCTGGACAGCGGTGAAACGTGCGCGTGACACCGCGATAATTGCGGGTTGTCAGTTTTTCGGCGGTGCGCTCTTCGATGGTAAGATGACGAACCCGCATCGGCCGTTCATGACCTTCAAATGGCATGTGCGCGTGGGTGTAAGCGATGGCATCGCCCTCGTCTCGCCAAATTCCGACGGCGGCGGGGCCACCGTCCGGAAGCTGCACTTCGGCATAATAGCCATCTGCGAAAAACACCCAGGCCGGTCCGCTATCACAAGACCGCGTTTCACCAAGGCTCCAGACACCGGCGATCGGAACAAGCGTGCTCTGATCCTGCGCCGATGCTGGAACACTTGAAAGTATCAGGGCGCCGGCAAGAGTCACACTGAGCTGGCTACTAATCATTGATGCTCTCCATTCACGTAACCTCTTGCAGCTCTTGCCGTTCCTCGGGAGTGACGTTGCGGCGCAGGCGGTCCCACCAGCGTTGACGCCACGTCCGGTCATCCTTTCTGGTGGCGAAGACGAGCTTCAGGATCGCGGGAAGGACGAACAAGGTGAGCGCAGTGGCGGTGATCAGACCGCCAATGACCACCGTTGCCAGAGGCCGTTGAACCTCCGCTCCAGTGCCGGTCGCGATCGCCATGGGGACAAACCCGAGCGACGCGACCAGAGCCGTCATCAATACTGGACGCAAGCGCGCCAGTCCGCCTTCCACGATGGCCTCATCGAGCGCCATCCCCTTGTCCAGACGCTGGCGTATTGCAGTCACCATCACGAGACCGTTGAGGGTCGCCACGCCCGAGAGGGCGATGAACCCGACTGCCGCCGAAACCGAAAACGGCATTCCGCGCAGAGCCAGCGAGAAGATGCCGCCAGCGAGGGCGAGCGGGATCGCGCTGAAAACAGCCAGAGCGGGAACCCAGCCTCCGACTGCCATATAGAGCAACAGGAGAATAACCGCGAAAGCGATCGGGATAACGATCTGCAACCGTTCCTGCGCAGCCTGAAGGTTCTGGTACTGGCCGCCCCACTCGATGAAGGCTGCAGCGGGCAATTCGACCTGCGCCTCGACATTCGCCCTCGCTTCCTCAACGAAGGAGCCAAGATCGCGCTCGCGCACGTTGGAGGAAACGATCACCAGCCTGCGTCCCTGTTCACGGCGGACTTCGGCAAGGCCATCCACAACCCGGAATTCGGCGACCGAGCGCAGCGGTATGGTCGCTCCGTTCGGAAGCAGCACCGGCAATGCACCAAGCTGATCGAAATCATCGCGTGTCGCATCCGAAAGCCGAACGACGACCTCGAACCTTCGATCGCCTTCAAAGACCAGCCCGGCAGGCCGCCCGCCCAAAGCAATTGCGACGGATTGAGCGACGTCTTCGACCTTCAGCCCATATCGAGCGATCGTTGGACGATCGAAGGCAATATCAAGCGTTGGGAAACCGGTGACCTGCTGGACTTTAACATCCGCAGCTCCCTCGACCTCGCGCAAAATCCCGGCGACCTCGTTCGCTGCCGAGGTCATGGCGGTCAGGTCGTCGCCGTAGATCTTGACCGCGACATCGCCGCGCACGCCAGCGATCAGTTCGTTGAAGCGAAGTTCGATTGGTTGGCTGAACTCATAGAGATTGCCAACCAGGCCTCCCAGAGCACTCTCCATTTCTGCCACCAGATCATCTTTCGAAAGATCCGGGTCAGGCCATTCATCGCGCGGCTTCAGGATCACATACGCATCGGAGGCGTTGGGCGGCATCGGGTCGCTGGCCACTTCCGCAGTACCGGTACGTGAGAATACCAGCTGCACTTGCGGAAATTCCTCCAATCGATCTTCTACTCGCCGCTGCATCGCCAGAGACCGCTCGAGAGATGTGGAAGGGATTCGCAATGATTGCACCGCGATATCGCGCTCGTCGAGCTGCGGTGTAAACTCGCTGCCAAGGAAACTGAACACCAGAGCAGCAACGGCAAAAATGCCGGCACCGGCCCCGATCACCGGCCAAGGGCGGGCGATGGCTTTGCGGACAAGAGGCCCATAGCGTTCCTTGGCGATCCGGATCGGTTTGACTTCCTTCTCCGTCAGTTTTTTGTTCAGCAGGATCGCGATCATCGCCGGGACGAAAGTCAGCGAGAGTACGAATGCCGACGCGAGCGCCAGCATGACCGTGATGGCCATCGGCGAGAACGTCTTGCCCTCGACTCCGGTGAAGGTCAGCAACGGTGCGAACACCAGAAGGATAATCGCCTGACCATAGACAGTCGGCTTGATCATCTCCTGCGCGGCAAGCCGCGTTTCCGTCAGCCGTTCGCCAAGTGTCAGGAGCCGGCCCTCATGCTCCTGTCTGGCCGCAAGACGTGCCACACTATTCTCGACGATAATCACGGCCCCATCGACGATCAGACCGAAGTCAAGCGCGCCCAGACTCATCAGATTGCCTGACACTCCGAGCCGGTTCATGCCGATCGATGCCATCAGCATCGAAAAAGGGATAACCAGAGCGGCGATAATTGCGGCCCGTATGTTGCCGAGCAAAAGGAACAGGATGGCTATGACCAGCAGCGCACCCTCGACGAGATTCTTCTCGACGGTCGCGATCGTTGCATCGACGAGAGACGAACGATTGTAGACGATTTCGGCTACCACACCTTGTGGCAGGGAGGCGCGGACTTCGTCAAGCCTCTCAGCGGCCTGGGCTGAAACAGTGCGGCTGTTTTCTCCTGCCCGCATGAGGACGGTACCAACCACAGCCTCGTCGCCATTCAGCGATGCAGCCCCGGTTCTGAGATCACCGCCAATGCTGACCGTTGCGACATCTCCCACGCGAATGGGAACGCCTCCACGTGTAGATATGACTGCTTGCTCGATGTCCTGGACACTGCCGAGCCGTGCATCGACACGAGCCAGCAGGGCTTCTCCTGATCGCTCGACGAAATTCGCGCCTTCGGCAAGGTTGGCGGCTTCCAGCGCATCGATCACCTCATCGAATGAAAGCCCGTAGCCTGTCATGCGAGCAGGATCGGGCTGTACGAGATATTGCTTTCGGAAACCCCCGATGGAATCGACACCGGCGACGCCATCGACCGACCGCATGAGTGGAGCGACCACCCAGTCCTGAATGGTACGCAGATAAGCAGCCTTAGCGACATCGCTATCCAGCCTGTCACCGCGTTCGGTAACGAAGCTTCCGTCGGACTGCCAACCGACCGCATTGCCCTTCGGTGCTTCCTTGCCCCCCGGATGCTCGAACTCGATCGTATACATGAGCACTTCGCCCAGACCGGTCGAGATAGGTCCCATTACCGGTTCTGCTCCTTCGGGCAGCGAAGCGGTGATCGGCGTCAGGCGCTCATTGACCTGCTGCCGCGCGAAATAGATGTCAGTACCTTCTTCGAAGATTGCAGTAACCTGGCTGAACCCGTTGCGCGAAATCGAACGGGTCATTTCCAGACCATCGATCCCGGCGAGACCGGTTTCCACCGGATAGGTTACCTGCGTTTCGACCTGGGAGGGGGAAAGGGCGGGCGCTTCGGTATTGATCTGCACCTGAACGTTCGTAATGTCGGGTACGGCGTCAATGGGAAGCCGAAGAAGGTTCATCACGCCATAGATGGCGACACCGATCGTCAAAACGACCATGGCCCAGCGAAAACGCACGGCCATGTCGAGGATCATGCCGATCAGGCCGTGGCGGTGCGAGTGCTCCGTTTCCTGCATGCGATCAGTGTCCATGTTCGGCTTCCTCTTTTTCGAGTTCGGCTTTGAGCAGGAAGGCATTCTCGGTTGCGATCCGCCAGTTCGCTTCGAGACCGGATTCGATCACCACGCGGCCTGCGGAACGTGCGCCGGTCACCACCGGACGGGTCTGGAAGCCGCGGCGCGTGCGCACGAAAACCACTTCCTGGCCGTCGAGTGACTGCACCGCGCTTTCGGGCACCGACATGCGGCCCGTGTCGACCTCGCCCGAAGGTCGGATGCGCGCTTGCAGGAAGGCACCTGGTTGAAGACCGGGGATGGACCGCGTGAGCGAAAGGACTGCCGTCGCGCTGCGGCTCTCAGGATCGAGCGATGGCGTGACGGAGCGGACCCGCGCTCCGATCTCGCGGTTTTCTGCAAGTTCCAGCGTGGCTTCATCGCCTGGCTGAATACGGCTCGCTTCTGCAGAGGGGAGCGCGACTTCGATCTGCATCGCATTAGGATTCACGATTTGGTAGAGTTCCTCTCCCGCATCGACAAACGAACCAAGGACAATAGGCGCCGCCGTTACCCGTCCTGCAAGAGGGCTGGTAACCGCCAAAGACCGACCGTCGCCACTCACGCCCGCTGCCGCAACCGCTGCCTGCGCGCGGGACAGTTCTGACTGGGCGACCTGGAGATTGGCGCGCACCGCTTCGAGATCCTGCCGCGCCGTAACATTGGCTTCGAAAAGCCGGCGTTCGCGCTCATAGGCGGCTGACAATTCGTTGACGCGCGCGCGCGCCGCGCTCAATTGCGATGCCAAAGCTGCCGCTTCCGCACTTTCGATACGCGCAATGGTTTCACCCTGCCGGACGTAATCACCCAGCGTTTTTTGAACGCTCCGCACCACGCCCGCCGCTCGCGCATCGATCCGCGCGCTGCCTGTGGGGCTAGCGGCGATTGTGGCTGGGAACACTAGCTCTACCGCCGAGCCCTCACCAACGGTCTCGACCATGATTTCGGAGCTTCGAATCTGCTCTTCGCCGAGTAGGACCAGTCCTTCCGGGAGATCGCTTTCTTCGGTTTCCTCTTCGCTGTGCGGTTCTGCGCCGTTGTCCGGCCACAGCATTACAGCAGCCGCAAAAACAAGAATGATCAGGCCGATCAGTACGGCCAAACGCTTACGGTTCATGGGTATTTTCCTCATTGGGCGCCAAGCCAGATCAACTGCGCCGCCAGGCGACCGCGATCTTCCTGGGCTTGGATCAAGGCTTCTCGGATTGCATCGCGGGCTTCGGCCGCAGCCAGAACCTCGATCAGCGGGAACCTGCCGTTGCGATACCCAATCCGGACGAGGCGCAAGGCTTCTTCCGCTTGAGGCAGGGAGGTTTGGGACAGAGTCTCTACACGAGCCTCGGCGGCGAGAAAGCGGCCGCGCGCCTGGGTTACTTCGAGTTCGAAATCCGCGCGGGCGACAGCCTCGCGTGCGGAGGCCGCGCGGAAGCGGGCCTCGGCAGCGGCGATGTTACCCTGATTGCGATTGCGGAAAGGAAGGGGAATCGAGACGCCCACTAGGAAGGCCTGATCCCTGCTTTCCTCGAACCGCCTGACACCGGCGGAGATGGCCGGATCGGGAACACCCAAAGAGCGCTCCCTGTCGATCGCAGCGTCCGCCGCCTCGCGTTCGGCACGCGCGACTTGGAGACGCAAAGCAGAAGGCGATGCAAGAAGCATCGCAGGAGGTTCGATCCCGGGAAACGCCGATGGCACGTCCGGGGGAGGGGACGTTTCACCCCAGAGCGCCACCAACGCGCTCCGCGCCGCTATCTCTGAAGCTCGCGCGGCTTCAAACTCCGCCTCGGCTTCAGCAAGGGCCGCTTCTGCACGAAGCGAGCGCAGCGGCGGCTCGCGGCCAACTTCGACAAGCAGGCCAGCTATACGCGCGAGTTCGCGATTGCGTTCGACTACGTCGCGGGCAAGTTCCAGTCGCGCAGCTGAAGCGACCGCCTCGATGTAGCGTTCGCGCACCATGCGACTCAGCTCAGCGACCGACAATTCTCCAGAAAGCATTGCCACGCGCGCCTCGGCCTCGGCCGAGCGAATGCGTGCGCCCCGCTTGCCGCCTAGCTCGAGGCGCTGACTCAAAGACAGCGTATATTCGGTTGCTTGCAGCCCTGAAAAGGCACCGCTTCCTGCGATGTTCTCCGCTTCAAAGGCAAGCTCAGGATTTGGCCGAAGCCGTGCCTGATCGATAAGCGCGCGTGCCGCGTCCGTTTCGGCCTGCGGCCCGATCAAACGCGGATTGTCTGATTGCACCTGCGCGCTTTCGTCCACACCCGCACGCGCGAGAGCTTCGTCGAGCGTCAACACCGCGCGTTCTTGTGCACGCACCGCACCGGGCAGTACTGCGAGGCTCAGCCCTGCAAAAAGGGCGCCTCGCCAAATAATGGCAAACATGAATTGATTTTTCCTCTACTGACATGCCGAATGCGCGCCGACATTGCGGCGGCAATACTGGACGTCAGATTCGAGGAGGGGGCGTCAAAATCGCTTGCTGGACTGCAGTCAGGCCGACGGGTTCGAAGAAATGCTGTGCACCGGATGAACGCTCACCGGCCCCGATATCCGCATTGCCTGCAAATTGGACTCCATGATGGCAATGGCCGTGGGCGCAGATGCCATGCTGCTCATTCGGGCTGTCCGGCAAGTCTTGACCAGTCTCGCTACTTGCAGCTTCGACACTTGTAAGTTCGCCAATTTCAGGCCCGCATACCGCCGCGTCCACGCTTACGCTGAACACCAGGCCGAAGAGAATCAGCATGGCGAAAAACGGCTTCAAGGCAAGAAGGGGCATACGGAGGGTCATGACACTTTGGCCCCGCTAGCAGGACCAATCACATGGCACAAGTCGATATTCTCTTCGAATTCCGAAGCCGTCGCGCAGCTCAATGCATAAGAACGAACAAATGCGCTATTCATGTACCGACCTGGGTCGACACAAACGCCGTAATAGAAAGATATAATATCACACTGCATCGCGTGACCGGTCATTGTTTGATGCTCGGGTGTGATTAATCCAGAAACCAAGTAAAAGTACGGATGCCATTGCAAGTTGAGCGCCAATCACTTGGAACGTCGGATAAACTCCAAGCATACTTAGTCGCGGACCGCCGGCTATCGGCGCAATTCCGATCACACCCGCTTCCTGCAAGCCCGCGATCCCTTTGCCAATCAGGACAATCGCAAGCAGGGCGATGAGCACCGAACTGTAGGCAAAGAACTTTCCGATCGGCAGCGTCCGGCTGTAGCGCAGCAGCAGCCAGGCGATGACGACAAGGAGCAAACCGGCCGTGGCAGCGCCCGCCAGCAGATAGCCCGTACTTCCCTGAGCGGACAGCGCAGCGTAAAAGAGGATGGTTTCGAAGACCTCTCTATAGACGACAAGGAATACGATCCCGAACAGGAACCAGAGCGATCCGCGCGAAAGCGCCTTGCCAAGCTTGTCGCGGATATAGCGCTGCCAATTGTCTGCCTGTGATTTTCCGTGCATCCAGACGCCAACCGACAGAAGGACCAGCGCTGCAATCAGCGAACCGAATGCCTCGATCGATTCCCGGCCGGCACCGCTGATGTCGAGAAGATAGGTCGCCGCAAGCCAAGTAAGCGCGCCTGCCACCAGCGCACCGGTCCACCCGCCATGAACAAATCGCAATGCCCGATCCTGTCCCGCCTTCCTCACGAAAGCGATCATGGCGATCACGATCAGCAATGCCTCCAGACCCTCGCGGAGGAGGATCGCGAAAGATGCCACGAAGGTTGACCAGCCCGTCGCAGATTCCGGCGCAAGGACATTTTCAGCCTGTACGAGCAAACCCTCGATGGCCCGGATCCGTTCGCTTATCGCAGAGGTCGGCAGATCTGCGTCGATGGCTGCACGCAAGTCCATCATCCCGCTCTCGATACGCACCAGAAGATCCGGATTGCGTGTCGCCAATATCGGTTCGACGGGTTCGAACCCGTCCAAATATGCCGACAGTGCGAGCTCCTTGGCCCGGGAAATATTCCCGTTCGCGTGGGCGCGTTCAGCTTCTGCGAGCCGGGTACGTGTGATGCCAAGAGGCCCCGCTGCATCGGCGATCGCCGACGGGTTGGCCCGAAGATAGGCCATGAGCGCGTCCGCGCGCACTTGCCCGATCTCTCCTGCCAGTTCGTCCGGCGTGATCTTCGTGAGAGCGGCAAGATCGGGAAAGCGTTTGCGTAGTTCGGAATCTGACTTCCATAGACGCGCCCCTTCGTCGACCGCCTCAAAGGCGACGGATCCCGAATAGAAGGCCAGGGCCCAACGATCGTCGGAGGAGAGCTGCGAGAAACCGGGCATGGCGGTGCCATCGATCCCTTGGTCGATAACCTGATAGAGACCCATAATGCTGCGCTGACGCGCGCGATCGACGTCGGTAAATGCGATCGGCGGTGGATCAAGGCCCGCAGACGCCGGCCCGCGACCGTTTCCTGACACCCCGTGGCAACTGGCACAAGTCTCCTGGTACAGCAGTCTTCCGCGCTCAAGATCGGGCGCCCTCGAAGGCGAGAGCGTGATCGGATAGATGGCTAGGAGATCCGCAGCGAGCTTTCTGGCTGCCGTGGCAACTTGATCAACGGGGGCCATCGAGAGGATATCGGCTTCAAGTTGCTTCGCGTTTGCCTCTAGCCGAACGCGACCGGGGCGTTCAGGCAATTCCGCAATACCCGATCGTACCGTACCGGCGAATTCGACCATTTCCTCATATTCGACTTCGTTGACGACTTCGCCGTCCTCGACGGCAGCTGCATAATCTACCGCCATGTAATCGAGCAGGCGCCAGATCGTGTTGGGTTCTGCCGCCAACGCTTGCGCGCTGCCGAACGACAACAGAAGGGCCAGGCAAATGCCGGACAGGCGCGCCAAATATTTCATCATGCAATCTGCTGCGTTTTCATATCGCTGCGCGCATGGCGGATAATTTCGAGAGCCGAATGGAGGAACAAAAACGCAATCGCAGCGGCCACGATGATATCAGGCCATGCGCTTCCCAACCAATAAACCAAACCGGCTGCGACGATGACCGCGACATTGGCCAGGGCATCGTTGCGTGAAAATAGCCATATCGCGCGCGCTTGAGCATCGCCTCCTTTGCGAAAGCGAGCGAGCACAAAAACGGCGGCAAGGTTGATAAGCAGGGCGACAAAACCCACCCAGCCCATGATGCCGGCTTCCGGCTGCACCATATCGAACATGCGCCAGATCGCCGCGCCGATCACACTCACACCAAGCGCCGCCAGAAACAAACCTTGCGCGAGCGCCACCCGAGCACGCGTCGATGCCGTCCATCCGAGCGCAAGCAGTCCGATGAAGGTGATCGAGCCATCGCCAAGGAAATCCAGCGCGTCGGCTTTGAGCGCCTGGCTCGCGGCTAAAAACCCGGCGGCCAGCTCGATCATGCCGAAACCGACATTGAGGATAATCACGATCCAAAGCGCGCGGCGGTATTGCGGATCGTCAACCGCCCTCTCGGGGTCGCCGGTGCAACCACAGTCTTCCGAATCATCTAAACTCATGATTTTTGAGCTTTACAATCTCCAGTTACTGGAGGATCAAGGACTTTCTGCGCACCTTTCGCAGAAAGTCTGACGGCCGATGTGCGATTGCGTCGCGGAGACACACACCCTGCGATGGCCATCATCGAGGATTAAAGAATGCAGATAGGAAAAATTGCCCGCGCGACCGGGACCAAAGTCAACACCGTTCGCTATTATGAAGAGATCGGTCTTCTGAAGCCCGCTCCGCGCTCCCAGTCGGGACGAAGGATTTACGCAGACGCCGATGTCGAACGGCTCGCATTCATCCGGCGGGCTCGGGGTTTGGGCTTTTCGGTGTCCGAAGTTCGCTCGCTGCTCGAAGTGTCGGACGCACCAAACCGGGATTGCAAGGACGCTGCGACTTTGGCACGAAATCATTTGCGCCGGGTGGAAGAGCAGATCGAACAGCTGCAGGCGATGAGACAGGAACTGATCGGCCTGGCACGGGCCTGCGATGGGGGCACTGCCACCGACTGCGGCATCATCGGCGGGCTTGCTAGAAAATCCGCCTGAAGATTGCCTTGGCAAAAGCGCAGAATCTACACTTTCGGCGCGGTGCCATCGTCGCGCTGCGTTTCTCCGGACCACCAGGTAACGAGAAACAATGCCACTCCAAGGACTATTCCGACATCCGCGAGATTGAACGCCGGCCAGTGATAGCCGCCGACATAGAAGTCGAGAAAATCGGTGACCGCTCCGTCCGCCAGTCGGTCGGCAACGTTACCCAATGCACCGCCAATGATCGAACCTATCGCGGCGGATTCGAGGCGTACGGTACTGCGCCAGAGCCATCTGGCCAGAACGCCCACGACAAGAAGCGCGAACCCGGACAGCAAATAGGGCGCGATTGGATTGCCGGAACTCAGGAGGCCGAATGTAACACCGCGATTATATCCGAGCACCAGATTGAAGAATGGAAAAACATCTATCACGCGGGCAGGGTCCATGACCACATTCACAATAAGCCATTTTGAAATGAGATCGCTCGCGAAGACTGCGACGGCGATCGAAAGACCAAGACTTCGGTACATATTGGTTCCTTGGATGATCGGCAGATATCTCTGATTCTCTGGACGATAGAAATCAGGTCTGGGCCCGGTACTCATCGATCATGTCAATGCAGAGAGGTCAACTGTCCCGCCGATCACTGGCCCAGCCATTCAGGCATCCGAATGTCATCGGCACGTGATCCCAGCGCGGGAAAATATCTGTCTCCGCCATGCCTTGATGGGCAAGCAAAACATTTTCGCCGATGTCGCAAATTGCACCGGTTTCGCGTGGGGGCACACGAGGTGGATCGCGGACTCATACTGCGGCGGTGGGAATGTCAAGAAACGGAGTCCCTACCTTCTTGCCAAATCCAAAGGTCATGTTTTTAGGATACTTTTTGCGGCTACGCGCATTTCAGAACATTCGCTGAACGGCATGGTGCGAATGAGGCGAGGCTCCTTGCGTCTGTGACTCTCTTTGCGGTTGTAGTGAGAAAGCATTGCCGTAGGGCATTCATGCTTCTGAAAAGGGAATATCGAAAATGAAAGCCTCTGACTTGTTTATCGCTGCATTAGAGGCTGAAAAGGTGGAATACATCTTTGCCGTTCCCGGCGAAGAAAACCTCGACCTGCTGGAATCCCTGCGCACGTCCTCAATCGAATTGGTATTGACGCGCCATGAGCAAGGTGCGGGCTTTATGGCGGCGACCTATGGCCGTCTGACCGGCAAGGCGGGGGTTTGCCTCGCAACTCTCGGGCCTGGTGCGACGAACCTGACAACTCCGGCGGCCTATGCCGCGCTCGGGGCCTTTCCGCTCATCATCATCACCGGGCAGAAACCGATAAAGACATCGAAACAGGCGCAGTTCCAAATTGTCGACGTTGTTTCGCTGTTTACTCCGCTATGCAAGGCTTCGACCCAGATCGTGAACGGCAATCGCATCCCCTCGCTCGTTCGCGAAGGTTTCCGACTTGCTCAGGAAGAAAGACCGGGCGCTGTGCTGCTCGAGCTTCCGGAAGATATTGCTGAAGAGGAAACGATCGAACCGGTCATACCGCCGCATCAAAGGCGTTATGCGGTCGCCGGAGATGCGGCGCTCGACGAAGCGGCCGAGCGGATCATCGCGGCTGAGCGGCCACTGCTGCTAATCGGAGCCGGAGCAAACCGCCGCCGCGCTTCGAAGGCGCTGCGGAAATTCGTGTCCGATACCGGTTTTCCCTTTTTCGACACCCAGATGGGCAAGGGCGTGGTCGACGAAGATAGCGAACTCTATCTGGGCACCGCGGCCCTATCTTCGGACGATTATGTTCACTGTGCGATCGAGAAGGCCGATCTGATCGTCAATATCGGTCACGACGTGGTGGAGAAGCCGCCATTCTTCATGGAGCCGGACGGTCAGACTGTCATTCATATCAATTACAAGGCGGCCGAAGTCGATCAGGTCTATTTCCCGCAGCTGGAAGTCATCGGTGACATTGCCGGTTCGGTCGAGCGGCTGGGAAACCGTTTGGATGGCAACTTGCAGTGTGATCGCAGCTACTACACCGCCCTGCATCACGAGATTGCTTCGCACATTTCCGAAACCAGCGACGACGACCGTTTTCCAATGGTTCCCCAACGCGTCGTTGCCGACGTTCGCAGCGTAATGGCACGCGATGATATCGTCGCGCTCGACAACGGCATCTACAAGATCTGGTTCGCTAGAAACTACATCGCTCATGAGCCTGGCACCATTCTGCTCGACAATGCATTGGCGACGATGGGCGCGGGCCTTCCATCCGCCATGATGGCGGCGATTCTCACGCCCGGGCGCAGGGTTCTCGCGGTGTGCGGCGATGGCGGGTTCATGATGAACTCGCAGGAACTGGAAACGGCCGTCAGGCTTGGCCTGAACCTCGTCGTGCTCATCCTGAACGACGCGGCATACGGCATGATCCGGTGGAAGCAGGGCCAGCTCGGCTTTCCGGACTACGGCCTGACCTTTTCCAATCCCGACTTTGTCACTTATGCCAAGAGCTATGGAGCGACCGGCCACCGTGTCGAGCGAAGCGCGGATCTGGTTTCGGTCCTGAACGCCGCATTCGAGGCTGGCGGCGTGCACCTTGTCGACCTGCCCGTCGACTATTCCGAAAACAAGAAAGTGCTGATCGACGAACTCGGCGCGAAGGTGTGCGAGCTATGAAAACGATCGTTCACAATCCCTTCGACCGCTCGCCGATTGCAGAAGTGGCGCTTGTCGACTGGGCTCAAATCGATGAATGGCTGAATGAAGCGCAGTTGCTCCACCGCGAACGCAGTTGCTGGCTTGCTGTGCATGAGCGTATCGCCATCCTCCGGCGAACGGCGGATATCATGCGCGAACGAGCCGAAGAACTGGCTCTCCAGATCGTCAGGGAGGGCGGCAAGCCCCTGGTCGATGCGCGGGTGGAAGCCGGTCGCGCGATCAATAGCGTCGACTTGTGCGTTCAGGCGCTGAGCGATGGCGGGGGCCACGAGATCCCCATGGACCTGACAGAAGCGGGTGCGGGTAGGACGGCGTATACATTCCGCGAGCCGATCGGTCCTGTCGTGGCGATCTCGGCATTCAATCACCCCCTCAACCTGATCGTCCATCAGGTTGGACCGGCGGTAGCAGCCGGGTGCCCCGTTCTTATCAAGCCTGCGCTGGAAACACCTCTGTCATGCCAGAGCTTCGTGAGCATTCTCCATGAAGCCGGCCTGCCTGAGGCCTGGTGCCGGTTCGCACCTTGCGGCAACGACATCGCCGAAAGAATGGTAACCGATTCGCGCACGGCGTTCTTCTCATTCATCGGTTCTGCGAAAATCGGCTGGATGCTTCGCTCGAAGCTGGCGCCGGGAACCCGCATTGCTCTCGAGCACGGCGGTGCGGCGCCGGTAATCGTGGACAGCGGCGTGGAGCGCGCAGCAGTGATCGCCTCGTTGCTCAAAGGCGGGTTCTATCATTCGGGTCAGGTCTGCGTTTCCGTACAGCGCGTATTCGTCCCTGCTGCAGAATTGAAAGACTTCGCCAATGACCTAGGGCGAGCTGCCGAAAAGCTCGTCGTGGGCGATCCCGCCGTTGCTGAAACCCAATGCGGCCCCTTGATCCGGACGGAGGAAGTCGACCGCGTCGAACGCTGGGTCGATGATGCCATCGCAGCAGGCGGCACCCTGGTGTGCGGGGGAAGCCGTCTGAGTGACACTCTTTTCTCTCCGACCGTCATTCTCGATCCTCCCGAAAGTGCCAATGTGTCCCGGCAAGAAATCTTCGGCCCCGTGATCTGCGTGTATGGCTATGACGATATCGACCTGGCTATCGAGCAGGCCAATGCCCTG
>NZ_CAXQBM010000046.1:0-11485 GCF_964222115.1 Alteriqipengyuania sp. | reverse complement strand
GGGGAGGCGGGGTGGCTGGAGGCCCCCCGAACAAAAAACGCCGGGCGGGGAGATGGGGTGGCAAGGGCCCCGCTATAAATAATCAAAGCACAATTCCGGGACCCGGGGTTCACTTCGCAGGTTCAATCCCTCAAGGTGGGTCAGGATTGCTCGCCCGGTAGGAGAGGATCCTTGGTTCAGTCGCAGACCCGCGCCGTCGCGCAGGACAGCCCGCTCGCAGAGCGTTTCCGGCAGACCCGCGCGCTGACCGAAGCGCTCGCCGCACCGCTTTCCGAAAGCGACGCGACCATCCAGTCAATGGAAGACGCCTCGCCCGCCAAGTGGCACCTCGCGCATACGACTTGGTTCTGGGAAACCTTCCTGCTGCGCGATCATGTGGCCGATTACGAGCTCCACGACGAGCGCTGGCCGTTCCTGTTCAACTCCTATTACGAGGCGGACGGAGAGCGGCACGCGCGGGGCCGCCGGGGCATGATTACGCGCCCGGACGTCGACGAGGTGCTCGGCTGGCGGCGCGCGGTTACAGATGCGATGGCGCCGCTGGTGGAAGATCCGTCGCTGGCGCCGCTGATTGCGCTAGGCATCGCGCACGAGCAGCAGCACCAGGAATTGCTGCTGACCGATATCAAGCACGCGCTGTTCCAGAACCCGCTCGGCCCCGCGATGTTTCCTTCTCCCTCTCCCCTTGTGGGAGAGGGAAGAGCGCCGTCAGGCGCTCAGGGAGAGGGGCCAGAAGAAAAGACGGCAGCGCAAGCTGCCGCTGGCGGGTCAGACCCCTCCCCCAACCCCCTCCCGCAAGGGGAGGGGGCTTTACAGGGGACCGAGCACCCCGGCGGGATTGCGGCTGTGGGCCACGACGGAAGCGGCTTTGCCTTCGATTGCGAAGGTCCGCGCCATCGCGTGCTGCTGGAGCCATTCGCGCTCGCGGATACGCTGGTGACCAATGCCGAGTGGGACGCATTTATCGCCGACGGCGGATACCGAAGCGCGGCGCTGTGGCTCTCCGACGGGTGGGCATGGGTGCAGGATCATGGCATCGGCGCGCCGCTCTACTGGCGGGATGGAGATCACTTTACCCTCGCCGGATGGCAGCCGCGCGATCCGAACGCGCCGGTGACGCATATTTCCTATTATGAGGCGGATGCCTTCGCGAGCTGGGCCGGTATGCGCCTGCCGACCGAGTTTGAATGGGAAGCGATTGCACGCGGGCAGCATGCCGACGAGGCGCCTGCACACGATCCCGCCGCAGGCAACCAGCTCGACCATCCTGATCTTTGGGCCGGGCCAGTGCAGCCCACCGGGTCGGACGGGTTGTTTGGCGATTGCTGGCAGTTCACCCGCAGCGCCTACCTTCCCTATCCGCGTTTCCAGCCCGCAGCGGGCGCGGTGGGCGAATATAATGGCAAGTTCATGAGCGGGCAGTTCGTCCTGAAGGGCGCCAGCTGCGCCACCGCGCGCGGCCATTCGCGCGCATCCTATCGCAACTTCTTCTACCCGCACCAGCGCTGGCAATTCACCGGGCTGCGGCTCGCAAAGGATATCTGATGACCGACCAGACCGGGTTGAAGCTCGTCGATCTTGACGAGGGCGGAGTTGACCGCGCCTTTCGCGCCGATGTGCTGGCGGGCATGCGCGAGACGCAGAAGGCGATTCCCGCCCGCTGGCTCTACGACGATGCCGGATCGCAGCTGTACGAAGATATCACGCAAGTCCCGGAATATTACCCGGCGCGCGCCGAGACGGAAATTCTCAAGACGCGCGGGGCCGATTTTGCCGATGCCATCGGGCGGAGCCGCGCGGTGGTCGAGTTCGGCAGTGGCTCTTCGGTGAAGACGCCTGCCCTGCTGAGGGCCATCGACCCGGCGGCCTATGTGCCGCTGGACATTGCGGGCGATTTCCTGCGCGCGTCCGCCGCCGCGCTGTCCGAAAAGTTCCCCGACCTGCCGGTCTACCCCGTGGAGGCGGACTTCATGCGAAGGGTGGAGCTGCCTGCCGAAGTATCCGCCATGCCCAAGCTGGGCTTTTTTCCCGGCGGGACCATCGGCAACATGGTTGCCCGCACCGCGACCGACCTTCTGCGCACCATGCGCGAAACGCTGGGCGAAGGATCGATGCTGCTGGTCGGCATGGACCTGATCAAGGATAGGAAAGTCCTCGAGGCGGCGTATGACGATGCTGGCCGGGTGACCGCCGAATTCAATCTCAACCTCGCCCGACGCATCAATCGCGAGCTGGGCGGCACCATTCCTATCGACAAGCTGCAGCATTCGGCGCGCTGGAACGACCAGTATGCGCGGATCGAGATGCATCTGGTGGCGCAGGAGGACATTGCCTTCGAAATCGCGGGCGAGCAGTTTGCGATGCGCGCTGGCGAAACGATCCACACCGAAAACAGCCACAAGTTCGATTTCCGCAGTGCCGACAAGCAGCTGCTCGCCGGTGAATGGACGCCCGTGCGGCGGTGGCTCGACAGCGAAGAACGCTTCAGCCTGGTACTCGCCGAAGCGAGCATCGCCCGCAGCGCGCCTTAGTTTGCGGCATGCGAAGTCTCTACCGTTCGTCCTGAGCTTGTCGAAGGGCGAACGCAGTGCGGCGTTCGCGGTTCGACAGGTTCACCACGAACGGGTTGTCAGGCAGCGGTCTACGCAACCCCATTCATGGAATAGTGGGGCAGTGCTCGCTATATTGCATGAATGGACCTCAAATCCCTCTTCGACCAGCTGGCCGCCACGATAGGCTCGATCCCGCAATCGGGCCTGCTGATCATTGCAGTCGCGGCGCTGATCCTGGGCTGGCTGGGGGGAGCGCTCGCGCGGCGTGAGTTCGTGATCGGTCGCTTCCTGAGCACGGGCAGCACCCTGGTGCTGTGCGGCGTGCTGGTGCTGATCGTGCTGCAGCTCGCGCGGCTCGATCCGCGTTTCGATGTCGCGATGTCCGATGTCGGCCTGCCCGAACAGAGCGTGGTCGGCGGCGAGACGCGCGTGGAGCTGGCGCCCGACGGGCACTACTGGCTGAATGCGGAGGTCAACGGCGTGCCCGCGCGCTTCCTCGTGGATACGGGCGCCACGCTGACCGCCATATCCACCTCCACCGCCTCGGAAGCGGGGCTGGAGGAGCGGCGCGACCGCCTGCCGGTGATGATGACCACCGCCAACGGCACGATTTCTGTCGGCACCACGACGGTGGAGGAATTGCGTTTCGGCAATGTCGCGGCCTTCGGATTGGACGCGGTAATCGCCCCCAATATCGGCGAGACCAATGTGATCGGGATGAACCTGCTCAGCCGCCTCGCCCAATGGCGGGTGGAGGATGGCACGTTGATCCTGGTGCCCAATAATCCTCAGGAAACCGAAGTCGGTACCACCTGATGCGCCACCTCGCGATCAGGTCATGAAGCGGTCCCACGGCCCGGTGATCGCCACCGTGCGCGTGGGCGCATAGGCATTGACGAAGAACCACTTGCCATCGGGCGAGAAGCAGCCACCCGCCAGTTCGGTCTGCATGGTGAGGCGGCCAAGGTCGTAAGGGCGCCCATCGGGGGTGATGCCGCGCAGGTGGTTGTCCACCACATCGGTATACTGGTCTTCGCACACGATCAGGTGGCCATTGGGCGCGACCGTCAGGTTGTCACCGTAATTGAACTGGTCCTTGCTTTCGCTCTCGAAAAACAGCTCGACCATATCGGGTCGCTCGCCGCGTCCGGGGACGAAGCGGAAGATCTGGCCCAGCTTCAGCTGGCCGCCGCTGGTAGAGCACACGAACAGGTCGTCGGTGCCCATATGGATGCCTTCGCCGCGGGCGATCGGGGCAGCGCCCTTCGCGATGGCGCGGGTGCGCAAATCGTCCTTGGGCGACTCCACATTGTCCAGATCGACCCAGCTAACCTCGTACAGCTTGCGCACGGGCATGGCCGGGCTTTCCCAGTTGCGCGTGTCGGCAATCCCTTCCACGACCATCGCCTGCAGCTTGCCCCCCGCGCGCAAGTTTCCGCGCTGGTTGGGCAGGAAGCGGTAGAGCACGCCATCGTCGCGATCTTCGGTCTGGTAGACGATGCCCGTTGCCGGATCGACGCAGGCCGCCTCGTGATTGAAGCGCCCCATCGCGGTGAGCGCCACCGGCTCGACCAAGCCGGTCGCATCGGCGGGCACTTCGAACACCCAGCCGTGGTTGCGGGCAAGCCCGTCGCCATAACGCTGGCCGGGGCCGGTGGGCGATTCCTCGCAGGTGAGCCAGGTGTTCCACGGCGTGACCCCGCCCGAACAATTTCGGATCGTGCCGCCGAGCGAGCGGAATTCGCGCTTCACCTCCAGGGTCGCGGCATCGAGCACGATATTGGTCGTCCCGCCCGGAACGATCTCCCCATTGCGGGTGCCGAAGCCCTTCGCGATGGGGCCGCCCGCATCGTCGCTCGGGATCAGCTCATGATTGCGGACCAGAGCGATCTCGCCCTTGCCGATGTCGAAGCAGCCCATCCCGTCGGCCTTGTCGGGCACCGTGCCGCCATCGGCCATCGCATCGCCGAGGCGGGAGAGGACGCGGTAAGAGAAGCCTTCGGGCAGGTCGAGCATGCCCGCCGGGTCTGGCCGCAGGGGCCCGTAGGCGAGCGGGGCGGACGCACTTGCCATGCTTGTGGCTCCGCGCATCGTGCAGCCACTGGCCGCAAGCGCGCCGAAAGCGGCGCCGGTGCTGGCGAGGAACTTGCGACGATCTGTGTGCAGGGTGGGCATGCTGGGGTCCTCTTCGCACCGGGGGGGGGGAATCATCCGGCCGCGCCATAGCCCAAACGGCATGGCCTCGCAGCTTGCAATTCGTGCAATAGCATTGCGGTTTCGCGACAAGTCGAGAGTGGGAGCTGGAGCCGGTGCCTTTTGCAGGCGCTTGGCTAATGTCAAAAGCCTGGCTGGGGTGGCAGGGATCGAACCTGCGAATGGCGATACCAAAAACCGCTGCCTTACCACTTGGCTACACCCCAGCATGCAGGCGGACCGCCCCTATAGCGTGGCGAGCGCACTTGTGAAGGGGGTGCTATCCGCGACCCCGAGAGGTAGAGGCAAAGTATGACGAACCTCGCGACTGCCCGCACCATTCTCGAAACGCTGGTCGGGTTCGACACGACCTCCCGCAACAGCAATCTCGCGCTGATCGAATGGGTGGAGGCCTACCTCGCGCAGCATGGCGTCGCATCCGAAAGGGTGCCGAACGAGAGCGACGAGAAGGCGAATCTGTTTGCCACCTGCGGACCGCAAGTGGAGGGCGGGGTGATCCTGTCCGGGCATAGCGATGTCGTGCCGGTCGACGGGCAGGACTGGTCGAGCGATCCGTGGATCGTGCAGGAGGAAGCGGGCAAGCTGTTCGGGCGCGGTGTCACCGACATGAAGGGCTTTATCGCGCTGGCGCTCGCTTTCGTGCCGCGCTTCGTCGCGGGCAGGCTGCCGGTGCATCTGGCACTGAGTTACGACGAGGAGGTCGGCTGCCAGGGCGCGCACTCCATGATCGCGCGCATGGCGGAAACGATTCCCCCGCCGCGCCTCGCCATCGTCGGGGAGCCCACCGGCATGGGCATCATCACCGGGCACAAGGGGATCGCGGTGCACGAGGTCACCGTGCGCGGGCACGAGGCGCATTCTTCGCTGGTCGACCACGGCATCTCCGCCAATGGCGTTGCGGTGGAGCTGATGCACGATCTGCTGGCGCTGGCGGAGGAATTGCGGGCCCGGGCCGACCCGGCGAATGGTTTTAACCCGCCGCAAGCGACGCTGACCATCGGCGTGATGGAAGGCGGCACTGCGTCGAACATCCTTGCAGGCCATGCGCGGTTCGAATTCGACCTGCGCTGCCCGCCGGGGGAAGACCCGGACGCGATCCTCGCGCCGTTCAAGGCGCGCTGCGCGCAGCTGGATGCAGAACTCAAGAGCCGCTTTCCCAATGCGGGCGTGCGGGTGGAACACCATGCGAGCACGCCGCCGATGACCCCTGTCGGCAGCGAGGATGCGGTGGCTTTCGTCCGCGCACTAACGGGGGAGAATACCGCGCCGGGGCAGGTCGCCTTCGCGACCGAGGGCGGGCAGTTCCAGCAGGCGGGTTTCCCCACGGTGATCTGCGGCCCGGGCTCGATCGAGCAGGCGCACCAGCCGGATGAATGGATCGCGCTTTCCGAACTGGAGAAGGGCGCCGCGTTTATGGAGCGACTGGCGGAGAGATTGAATTGAACCCGCTCGTGCTGAGCTTGTCGAAGCACTGTCCTGCTTGAAGAAAGTGCAGCCCTTCGACAGGCTCAGGGCGAGCGGTGAAGGAAAGGGATGAGGGATTAAACCTCCTTCCCCTCGAAATCCTTCGCCGAGTGCCGCTCACGCAGCTGCGTGTTGTCTTCGCCCCAGGTCTTGTTGACGATCCGTCCGCGCTTCACTGCGGGGCGCGCTGCGATCTCTTCCACCCAGCGCGCGACGTTCTCGTACTCGTGGATCGAGAGGAATGTGGTCGCGTCGTTGTAGATGATCCCTTCGACGAACGGCGCCAGCCACGGGAAGGCGGCGATATCGGCAATGGTGTACTCGTCGCCCGCGAGGAAGCGGGCTTCGCCCAGCCGCTGGTCGGCGACGCTGAACAGGCGCTTGGTCTCCATCGCATAGCGGTTGATCGGGTACTCGTATTTCTCCGGCGCATAGGCGTAGAAGTGGCCGAAGCCGCCGCCGATGAAGGGCGCGCTGCCGATCTGCCAGAACAGCCAGCTGAGCATTTCGGCGCGCTTCGGGCCGGTTAGTTGAAAGGCGTCGAACTTCTCCGCCAGGTGCAGCAGGATCGCGCCGCTTTCGAACACCCGGATCGGCGCCTCGCCCGTGCGGTCGACCAGTGCGGGGATTTTCGAGTTCGGATTGATTGCAACAAAGCCGCTGGTGAACTGGTCGCCTTCACCGATATTGATCGTGTAGGCGTCGTATTCCGCCGGGTGCCCCGCCTCCAGCAGCTCTTCCAGCATGATCGTTGCCTTCACGCCGTTGGGCGTGGCGAGCGAATGGAGCTGGAAGGGGTTTTCGCCTGCAGGCAGCACCTTGTCTTCGCGCGCGCCAGCGGTCGGGCGGTTTATATTCGCGAACCGGCCCCCGTTCTCCGCATCGTGCGTCCAGACCTTGGGCGGGACATATTGGGTCATCGGCTAATCCTTCCGGCTGTGGGGCGACCTTGCTCGCGTTCGCATTTGGGCGCTGGTTCGGGAACCGCAAGCACATGGCGCGGCTTTCAGCCACAAGATGAATTCGCAACCTGAAAAGCTGATCTTTGTCGACGACAGCCTGCCCGGTATCACCCGCAAGGGTGCGGGCAAGGGCTGGGCCTATTACGATCCCGACGGCGAGCTGATCCGCGACGAGAGTGAACGCACCCGGTTGAACGCGATTGCGCTGCCGCCCGCCTATTCCGATTGCTGGTTCTGCCCCGCCCCAAACGGGCACATCCTTGCCACCGGGTACGACGCCAAGGGTCGCAAGCAGTATCGCTATCACCCGGATTTCCGTGCCTCCCGCGAAGGCGAGAAGTTCGACCGGTGCCTCGCTTTCGGGACGCGGCTTCCGCTGGTGCGCAAGCGCGTGCTGGATGACCTAGCCGCCCGCGACCTCGGCCTGCCAAGGGCGCTCGCCGGAGTGGTCCGCCTGCTCGATCTGGGGGCGATCCGCGTGGGGAACGACAGCTACGCGCGCGACAATGGCAGCTACGGCGCGACCACGATCAAGCGCCATCACGTAACGGTGAAGGGAAAGACGCTGCGCTTCCGCTTCCGCGCCAAGTCGGGCAAGCAGCGCGATCTCGAACTGACCGATACGTATCTGGCGAAGATCGTGTGCCAGATGCAGGATCTCGACGGACAGGACCTGTTTTCCTTCGTCGACGATAATGGCCCTGATGGTGAGCAGTGCGTGCGCGATGTCACCTCCAGCCACGTCAACGCCTACCTGCGAGAAACGATGGGCAAGGATTTTACCGCCAAGAACTTCCGTACCTGGCATGCAAGCGTGATGGCCTTCGGCCTGCTGGCGCATGCGAAGAGCGATCTGACCATCAAGGCGGTCACCGAAAATGTCGCCGAAAAGCTGGGCAACACGCCTGCGATCACCCGCAAGAGCTACATCCACCCGGCGATCTTCGATCTGATGGACCGGCAGGGCGAGTGGCGCGAAGACTTGAACTTGCCGCGTAAAACCAAGTGGTTGGCGCGCGAAGAACGTGGCCTGCTCGAATACCTCGAAGACGCCCCGCCGGTGACCGACTTACTCGCGGCATAAAATACTGATATTTGTTAATTAATGCATGATTGCGTAGGGACTATTACGCCGCTTCCGCCCATGCTAGGGCAATAGTGCTTCGTGAAGCGCTCGCCATCTGCGGGCGATCGCGTGGGCGGGAAGAAAACGCTTTGCCAAATCGCCACCTGACCGCAATCGATGCGGCCAATTTCAAGCCTGCAGGCGTACCACCGTGGGCCGTGCAGGCCGGGTTCGGCGTGCTTGTGGCGGGCGCGATTATCGGCCTGCGCACGCTCGTGGACCAGGTATTCCCGGGGTCGGGGCCCTTCGCGCTGGTCTATCCGGCGGTGCTGATCGCTACTTTGTTCGGTCGCTTGCTCGCCGGTATCGTCTGCCTGATCCTGTCCTTTTTCTGGGCCTGGTACTTCGTACTCAGTTTCCCGCGCTCGTTCGAGTTCGAGCTCGACAGCGATCTGGGCCGCGTCACCATCAACCTGTTCGCATGTTGCATCGTTCTCGCACTGGCAGAGGTGTTCCGCCTCGCCGTGCGCCTGCGCGAGGCGGAGTTGGAGGAATCGCTCGATCGCCGTCGCTGGCTGATGGCCGAACTGCAGCACAGGACGAAGAACAACTTCGCGCTGGTTGCCAGCATGATCGACCTGCAAAAGCGCCGGCAGGACAACCCGGCTGCTGCTGCCGCGCTGGAAGATGCTGCCAACCGCGTGTTTTCCTTCAGCCGTGCCTATGCGCAGCTGGCCGTGGACGAAGCGAACCGGCAGGAAGGCGATATCGACATGGCGAGTTACCTGGAGGATGTGATCGACCATCTGGTCGATGCGTCCTTCGGGGAAAATGTGCATGTCATACGGCGCATTGTCTCTATCCCCCTGCCGCGCGAACAGGCGGTGGCGGTGGGGCTGTTCCTCAACGAGGCGCTGACCAATTGCGCGAAATACGCCTTTGGCGATGGCCGGGGCGGCAAGCTGGAAATCGTCTTTTCGGGGACCCCGAAGGACTGGCGGCTCGACGTGATGGACGATGGCGCGGGCAGCGCTGCGCCGAGCAGTTCCGACGGCGGGCTGGGCCAGAGCCTGATGCGTACCTTCGCCAGCCAGGCGGAGGCGGAACACAGTGTCGACGTGTCCGACTGGGGCTGCCGGGTCACTCTCGCACGCATTGTCGACGAGAGCGAAAACGCACAGGGCCTTGTCTCGGGCGCCTGACGCGGGCACAGGCGCACCCTGATGGGTGATCGCGACCATCCTTTCTTCGATCTGCACACGCACGGCTTCGTGCGCGTGGCGACGTGCACGCCCGACGTCCGCCCTGCCGACGTTGGCGGCAACACCGACAGCATCCTGACCGAAGCGCGCCACGCCCACGAAGCGGGTGTCGACCTGGCCGTCTATCCCGAGCTGTGCGTGACCGGCTATGCGATCGACGACCTGCACCTGCAGTCGGCGGTGATCGAGGCAGCAGCGGAAGCCATCGCCCGGATCGTGGAGGAAAGCGCAGGCCTTGCCCCGGTGCTCGTGATCGGTGCGCCGGTGCAGCGCGGCCACCGGCTGTATAATTGCGGGCTTGCCATTGCCAATGGACGCCTGCTGGGCGTGGTGCCCAAGAGCTACCTGCCCAATTACCGCGAGTTCTACGAGAAGCGGCAGTTCACCCACGGGCGCGACTGCCACGGGCTGGACGTGACCATCGCCGGCCACGAAGCGCCCTTCGGCACCGACCTGGTCTTCGCGGCGGACAACCTGCCCGGCTTCACCCTGGGGATCGAGATCTGCGAGGATTTCTGGGCGCCGCAGCCACCCGGCATGATGGCCGCGCTGGCCGGTGCGACGATCCTCGCCAATCTCTCCGCCTCGCCGGTGATGATCGGGCGAGCAAGCGACCGCCACCTGCACTGCGCCTCCAGCTCCAGCCGGGGCATGTGCGCCTACGTCTATTCTGCCAGCGGACATGGGGAGAGCACGACCGACCTCGCGTGGGACGGGCAGGGCGTGATCTACGAGCAGGGCGAATTGATGCGCGAAAGCGTGCGCTTCGACCGCGGGGCTGAACTGTGCATCACGGACATCGACACAAGGCGGATCGTCAACGACCGGGTGCGCAACGGCACCTTCCATGATGCGGCCGAGGCGGCTGGCCGCCCCGAAGACTGGTATCGGCGGGTCGCGTTCACCCACAACCAAACGCCCGGAGATAGGGGGCTGACCCGCAAGGTGCGCCGCTATCCCTTCGTGCCGAACGACCCCGATACGCTGTACGAGGATTGCTACGAAGCGGTCAACATCCAGGTCGATGCGCTGATGCGCCGGATCGACGCGACCAAGGCGAAATCGCTGGTGCTGGGCATTTCGGGCGGGCTCGATTCGACCCATGCGCTGCTGGTTGCGTGCCTCGCATGCGACCGGCTGGGCCTGCCTCGCGCGATGATCCGTGGCTATACCATGCCCGGCTTCGGCACCTCCGACCGTACGAAGTCCAACGCGCTCAAGCTGATGGAAGCGGCGGGGATCACCGCCGAAACGATCGACATCAAGCCCGCTGCCGAACGAATGCTGGCGGATATCGGCCATCTTTTTGCGGATGGGCAACCGGTATACGATACCACGTTCGAGAACGTGCAGGCAGGCTTGCGCACGGATTACCTGTTCCGCCTCGCGGGCCACCATGGCGGCTTCGTGATCGGCACGGGCGATCTTTCCGAACTCGCGCTGGGCTGGTGCACCTATGGCGTGGGCGACCAGATGAGCCATTACGGCGTCAATTCCGGCGTGCCCAAGACGCTGATCCAGTACCTGATGCGCTGGGTGATCAAGACCGACCAGTTCGGCCCCGAGCTGAACGCAGTGCTGGAGGATGTGCTCGGGACCGAGATCAGCCCCGAACTCATCCCCGCGGGCGAGGATGAGGAGATCCAGAGCACCGAGGACACGATCGGTCCTTACGCGCTGCACGATTTCTTCCTCCATCACATCGCGCGCTACGGCCAGTCACCCAGCCATGTCGCCTTCCTCGCGTACCACGCGTGGAAAGAAGCAGAGGCGGGCGAATGGCCGATCGGCTTCCCCGAGGATGCGAAGCGCGCCTACACGCTGGCGGAAATTCGCCACTGGCTGGAAGTGTTCTGTCGCCGCTTCTTCGGCTTCAGCCAGTTCAAGCGCAGTGCGATGCCCAACGGGCCCAAGGTTTCCATGGGCGGCGCGCTGAGCCCGCGCGGCGACTGGCGTGCGCCGAGC
>NZ_CAXQBM010000045.1:0-35106 GCF_964222115.1 Alteriqipengyuania sp. | reverse complement strand
CCACACCTGCACGCTGAGCATGCGCGGTTCGGGGGCAGACACGGTCGCGACTTGGTTCAACGGCATCATCGAGCCGTAAACCTCGACCACTACCGGATCGAGCAGGCTGGTGTTGGCGCGGCCCGTGCGCAGGCCCGCCAGATCGCCTTTCAGACTCTCCACCGCGCCCTGCATGCGGCGTTCGATATCGGACTTGTCGTATTTCGCCATGATCGGCCTTCCTGCATCCTCTTGAATTTCAGTCTTTCTGTACGATCGTTTGCACGCCCTCGCCAGCAAGAACACGGGCAAGATTGCCCTGCTCGCGGATCGAGAAGACGACGATCGGGATATTATTGTCGCGGCATAGGGCGACAGCGCTGGCGTCCATCACCTTCAGGTTGTCCGCCAACACCTTGCCGTAAGTTACCGTGTCGTAACGCTTGGCATCGGCATTCTTCTTGGGATCGGAATCGTAAACTCCGTCCACACTGGTGCCTTTGAACAATGCATCGCAGTTCATTTCTGCTGCGCGCAAGGCTGCGCCACTGTCGGTCGTGAAGTAAGGCGCGCCGACCCCGGCCGCGAAAATGACGATGCGGCCCTTTTCCAGATGGCGTTCGGCGCGGCGCCGGATCACAGGCTCGCACACCTGATCCATCTGCACTGCCGACTGCACGCGCGTGGGCACGCCCAGCTGTTCGAGCGCGCTCTGCATCGCCAGCGCGTTCATCACCGTGGCCAGCATGCCCATATAATCGGCCTGCGCGCGATCCATCCCCTGCGCCGCCCCCGCCATCCCGCGGAAGATATTGCCGCCACCTATCACGAGGCAGATCTCGTAGCCCGCATCCTTGGCCTGTTTCACTTCCTTCGCCAGCTCGAGGACGAAGGCCGGATCGATACCGAATTCCTGCTCGCCCATCAGCACCTCGCCCGAAAGTTTCAGGAGGATACGCTTGGCGTTGGTGATCGGCATGGAGGTGGTTCTCGACATTCTGGGGCAGGTGCTTGGCCCTAACGCGGCGCTGCGCGGGTGGCAACGTTGTGGGGCATGGTTTCCATGCGCTCTGCCAATCGTTACAGCCGCACGGTCTTGCCCGTTTGCGCGCTTTCCAGCCCAGCATCCAGCACCTGCATCGTATCGAGCGCTTCGGTGATCGGCACGGGATTGACCCTCTCGCCCCGCAGCGCGAGCACCAGCGCGTCCCAGAAAAGGCTGTAATCGCCGCACTCGTTGGGAACTTCGCCATGAGAATGAATGTCGCTGGAGGGGGTGTAGATGCCGGGGACCGGGTCGACGCCCAATTCCGGATCGCCGGGCCGCGCCCCTGCCAGGATCTGTGGCTCCTGCAGGTCGAGCCCGTGCTTGATCCAGCTGCCGCCCGTGCCGTGGATGGCGAAGCGCAGGCCATCGTCCGCACTCAGCTTGCTCGAATGGAGGACCACGCGCAGCTGCTCGTAGCGCAGGACCGCGTGGAACCAATCGGGTGCGGTGCCGCCACTGCGTAGCGTCGCCAGATCGAGTGTTATCGCCTGCGGCATGCCGAACAGGCACAGCGCCTGATCGACCAGATGTGGGCCCAGATCGAGCCACGATCCGCCGTCGCGCTCATCCTTCCAGCGCGCCCGGACCTCGGGCTTCCAGCGATCGAAATAACTTTCGAACTGAACGATCTCCCCCAGCAGGCCTTCCGCGATGATTCGTCTAAGAGTGAGGAAATCGGCATCCCAGCGCCGGTTCTGAAACACGGTCGCGATCCGGTTCGTGCGCTTAGCCGCATCCGCTATCCGCCGCGCATCGGCCAACGTAGTTGCGACGGGCTTTTCGACCAGCACGTGCTTGCCCGC
The DNA here is from genome assembly GCF_964222115.1 of Alteriqipengyuania sp. Classification (NCBI taxonomy): domain Bacteria; kingdom Pseudomonadati; phylum Pseudomonadota; class Alphaproteobacteria; order Sphingomonadales; family Erythrobacteraceae; genus Alteriqipengyuania; species Alteriqipengyuania sp. The sequence continues at coordinate 33,276 of NZ_CAXQBM010000045.1, read as the reverse complement.
CTCCAGAGCCGCAATTGCGTGGTCGGCATGCAGATCGTCCGGGCTGGCCACGATCACCAGATCGATACCCGGTTCGTCCAACAACGCCTCGAGCGTGGGGACCACCACCATCCCGGGCAGGCTCTCACGCACCGTGTCCGGCCTGCTGGAAACGACCGCGCGCAGGTCCAGACCGTCGGTCGCCTGCACGAAGGGTGCGTGGAAGACACGCCCGCTCAAGCCGTATCCGATCAGACCTACACCGATGCGCGTCATGCAATTATTCCTCAGTCGTTCACCGGATGGAGTCCGGCAGACATGAAAACGGCCGCCGGATCGAAATCCGGCGGCCGCCAATTAGGCAATCTGTGAAAGACGTTTAACCCTTCACTGCTGCCGCGACTTCCGCCGCGAAATCGCTTTCTTCCTTCTCGATGCCTTCGCCGAGCTGGAAGCGGACATAATCCTTCAGCACGATCGGCTTGCCGGCATCCTTGCCAGCCTGCGCGACGACCTGTTCGATGGGCGTTTTGTTGTCCATCACGAACACCTGGCTGAGAAGTGCGTTTTCCTTGGCGAACTTCGCCACCGCACCTTCGACCATCTTTTCCTGCACGTTCTCGGGCTTGCCGCTCTCGGCAGCCTTTTCCTTCGCAATCGAACGCTCACGCTCGATCAGCTCGGCATCGAGACCCTCGGCATTGAGCGCCTGAGGGAACGCGGCGGCAATGTGCATGGCCAGCTGGCGGCCCAACGTCTCGAGCGCTTCGGTATCGGCTTCGCTTTCGAGCGCGACGAGCACGCCGATCTTGCCGAGGTTCGGCGCAACCGCGTTGTGCACGTAAGGAACGATCAGGCCGTTATCGACCGTGACGGTCTTCATGCGGCGGACCTGCTGGTTCTCGCCGATGGTCGCGACATTGTCTGTCAGCTTGTCGCCGATGGTCCCGCCATCGGGATGCGCCATGCCCTTGAGCGCTTCGACATCGTCGGCATCGGCGCTCAGCGCGGCCTGCGTGGTCTTGCGCACGAAGTCTTGGAACTGATCGTTCTTGGCAACGAAGTCGGTTTCCGAGTTCACTTCGACCGCGACGCCCTTGGTCCCTTCAACGGCGACACCGATGAGGCCTTCGGCGGCAGTACGGCTGGACTTCTTCTGCGCGGTGGCAAGGCCCTTGGCGCGCAGTGCGTCGACCGCAGCTTCGACATCGCCATCGGCAGCTTCGAGTGCCTTCTTGGCGTCCATCATGCCCGCGCCGGTCTTCTCGCGGAGTTTCTTCACGTCAGCGGCGGTAAAAGCGCCCATGATTCTTTCCTTGAATTTGTAATGTGGTCAGCGACCCCGGAAGCGAGCCATCTCGATCCGGGGCGCTAGTCAGCGATTGTGAAGCGGCGATTACGCGCCAGCTTCGGTCGTCTCTTCAGCCTTGGGCTCTTCGGCCGGAGCGGCTTCCGCGGGCGGATTTTCCATCTCGCCAACGCCCGGATCGTTCGATCCATCCTTGCGCGCAGCTTCACCGAAGGCATCGCAATACAGGCGCACGGCACGCGCCGCATCGTCATTCCCCGGAACGGGGAAGGCAATGCCGGTCGGGTCGGTATTCGAATCGAGCACCGCGACCACGGGAATGCCAAGCACGTTGGCTTCCTTGATGGCGAGATCTTCCTTGTTGGCGTCGATCACGATCATCACGTCGGGAATGCCGCCCATGTCGCGGATACCGCCGAGCGAAAGCTCAAGCTTGTCACGCTCGCGCGTGAGGTTGAGAACTTCCTTCTTGGTCAGGCCGCCCGTATCGCCCGAAAGCTGCTCTTCCAGCGTCTTAAGGCGCTTGATCGAACCGCTGATGGTCTTCCAGTTGGTCAGCATGCCGCCCAGCCAGCGGTGATTGACGAAGTGCTGCCCGCTCATCCGGGCCGCTTCAGCCACAGGCTCCTGCGCCTGGCGCTTGGTGCCGACGAACAGCACCTTGCCATTGCCCTGCGCGGTGGCCGCGACGAAATCGAGCGCACGCGCCATAAGCGGCACGGTCTGCGACAGGTCGATGATGTGAACACCGTTGCGCGCGCCGAAAATATACGGCTTCATGCGCGGGTTCCAGCGGTGGGTCTGATGGCCGAAGTGTGCGCCGGCCTCGATCAATTGCTGCATCGTGACGGTAGGAGCCGCCATAGGTATTTCCTTTCCGGTTGAACCTCTGGAAGGCGGTAACCCGCAGCGGAGAGCCCGCCTTGAGCACCGGTTTATGATGCCTTCCATGTGGATTTTCCCGCGAATCCCTCGCGGAAGGCGCGCACTTAGCGTCGCCTGCGTCATAAATCCAGCGTCATTTCGTCCTGAATTAAACTCTGCTCGCCCGTTTTCACCTTGACAGGTGAGAACAAATCAAGAACAAAAGCACTCGTCGGCGGAACGCTGTGAGTCGCTGACACGTTATGAGCATGTTTTCCACAGCCGGTCCATCGCTTTGTGCCGGCTCTCTGGAAGACCCAAGGGCCGGAGAAAGACCATGATCGCGCTTGCCATTACCTGCCTGCTTGTTGCTGCCCTCTTCGCGACGCTGCTGTCTGCGACGGACAGCCTGATGCGCGGCTGGCATTCCTATGGCGCGCTCGCAAAGGAGTTGCGGGCGCTCAGAGCCATGCCGCAAGTATCGTCGGCAGAGATATGTTTCGGCAAGACGCGCATGCCTGCCTGTCGACAGGCTCGCCGCCCTGCACGCCAGCTTCGATCTGCCGCTGCCGCTATTCGCGCCGCAGCATGACACACTTACAGCTTCGAATTACTGCTGAAGGCCTTCCAGGTCGGCCAATTCGCCGATGCGGCCCAGCACCGTCTCCCCCGCAATGACCCGCTGCCCCATCAGAACCTGTGGGGACGTGCCATTGGGCAGGTAAAGATCGACCCGGCTCCCGAACCGTATCAGGCCCACGCGCTGCCCCGCCGCAACGATATCACCCGGCTTGACGAAAGGTACGATGCGGCGGGCCACCAGCCCCGCAATCTGCGTGATCCCGATTGCCACGCCGTCGCGGCGCATGACCAGCAGGTGCTGCCGTTCATTCTCTTCGCTGGCCTTGTCGAGTTCGGCATTGACGAACTTGCCTGGCACATAGCTCATCGCGGTAATTGTCCCGGCACACGGGCTGCGATTGATGTGCACGTCGAACAGGCTCAGATAGATCGAGATACGCGTGATCGGAGCGGTGCCAAGCCCGCCTTCCTCACCGCGCAATTCCAGCGGCGGCTCAACCTCCGCGATCTGCGTGATCGTACCATCGGCAGGCGATAAGATCAGATCGTCGCCCCGCGGCACCACTCGCTCCGGATCGCGAAAGAAAACGAGGATGCAAAGCGACAGGAAGGCGAGCGGCCAGGCGATCGTTTCCCACGCGAGCAGCGCGGCGATTACGGCCAGCCCGAAGCAGATCAGCGCGTATTTGCGGCCCTCTGGATGGACGGAGGGAATGCTGGCACGGGCCTCTCCCCGGCCGCGATTGTCCATGATCTCACCAGCCAAGGCCAGCCACCCCGCTCCGCTGCGTTACAGTGGGCATGCCTGCCATCACGCGGCCTTGCGCACGAATACCGTGCCTGCCGAATAGCCCGCGCCGAAACTGCAGATAAGGCCCGTGTCCCCTGCGACCATATCCTCGTTATTCAGGTGGAATGCGATGATCGATCCTGCGCTCGACGTGTTCCCGTAGGTATCGAGCACGGTCGGGCTTTCATCCTCGTTCGCTTCGTGGCCCAGCACGCGCTGTGCAATGAGGCGGTTCATCCCTGCATTGGCCTGGTGCAGCCAGAGCCTGCGAAGCCCGGCTGGATCGATTGCAAGGCGCTCAGCCTCGTTCACGATCATCTCCGCGACCATCGGCACCACTTCCTTGAAGACCTTTCGCCCTTCCTGGACGAACAGCTTGTCGTCGGTGCCCATGCTTTCAGGGTCCGAACGATTGAGGAAGCCGAAATTGTTGCGGATATTGTTGGAAAAGACCGTTTTCAGCTTCGTACCCAGAATGTCCCAGTGCACATCCGGCGCGATCTCAGCATCTTCGACCAGCACCGCTGTGGCGACATCGCCGAAAATGAAATGGCTGTCGCGGTCGCGCCAGTTGAGGTGGCCGCTGGTAATCTCCGGGCTCACCACCAGCACGCTCTTCGCATTGCCGGCGCGCACGTAGTCTGCCGCGGTCTGGATGCCGAAGGTGGCGGAGGAACACGCAACATTCATGTCAAATCCGAAGCCATCGATCCCGAGCGCTTGCTGGATCTCGATCGCCATGGCCGGATAGGGGCGCTGCATGTTCGAGGCCGCACATAGAACGGCGTCGACATCCTTCACGTCGCGCCCCGCCTTCGCCAGTGCCTCGCGCGCTGCTGCCACACCGATCTCGGCCATCAACGACAACTGGTCGTTCCCTCGAGGCTCGTGACGAGGCTCCATGATCGCAGGGTCGATCAGCGGCGCCTTGTTCATCACGTGGCGCGCCTTGATCCCGCTCGCCTTTTCGATGAACTCGACCGAACTATGCGTCAGCGGCTCGACCTCGCCCGCCTCGATCGCCTCGGCATGGGCGGCATTGTGCCGGTCCACAAAAGCGTTGAAGCTTTCGACCAGTTCTTCGTTGCTGATGCTGTCCTCGGGCGTGAACAGCCCGGTTGCGGAGATGACGGGTCGTGGCGTCCCGGATTTTGCATGCGTATTCATGGAGCGGCGAGACCTAGCGGTGCGCGCCATGCGCGGCAAGTCGGATGGCTCGCGACGCGGGAGCCGGGCGGGAGAAATGGTGGACAGGGCTGGATTGCCGCATGCGGCGTCTCCGCTACGCTTCGACTCCGCCCCAGCGCGCAATCGCTCGTGCGATTGCTCACGCTGGTTCGCTTGCGAGGGATGAAATGGTGGACAGGGCTGGATTGCCAAGCCCCACCTAAAAATCTTCCAAATACAGCATCTTGGCCGCAGTGCACTACTCCGGCTGTAGTAGCCGACTGTATCACCTTCTTCAACCCGTCGGGTGTTAAATTCATTGCCCTCCAAACCTCAGGGGCACTGGCGCCAATTAAACAACCCGCTAGATTGATCCGATGACCGACCCCATGAATCGTTGGCTCAAAGAAGAAAGCCGCCGTCGCAGGATGATAGAGGACGCTTCTGGGCTTGCATCGTTCGCCAAAAGGGCCGGTCTGATCGACACCGTTAGCGCTGCGTCTGAATTAGCGAACCGGTTCAACGCGATTAGTCCATCAGCTGTAGAAACAGCAAAGGCATTATCCTTGTCCTATGGGACGAACGCTGGATTTCTCAAGCTGGCAGCTCAGGCGCAGGCATTGTCGGATGGAGTTGCCGGACAAATTGCTCTCGCAAATAGACTGCACACTCCCCTGACCATCTCACAAGCAATGAACGTCAACACGTTTTCCGAGACGATAGCGAATATTGAAAAACTGCGGGAACCTTTCTCAACGTTTCTGGACCACAGGGTAAGGGAAGCGAGTGTTTTCGCAGATGCCTTCCGAACGGATGAGTTTAGACTCGCTCTTGAGCGCCTAGCCGAAGAAATCGAGGAGACCCCAGATCAGCCCAATGAGAACGTAGCAGTAGCGTTCGTAAAAGCGCAGGTGCGAAGGCTCAACGCCAATCAGAAGCAGGAGTTGGAGCGGACTTCGTGGACCACACTGTTACTCATAATAATCTTCATTCTAGATCACTATAATGCATACCTATCTGAAGCCGAAAATGCCGCACAGCACGGTCAAACCCAAACAAGTGTTCAGCAGGTTCAGGATGCCGTTGATGAGATCACGAAGATTGCTCAGGAAGAAGTGGCTGAGAACGCCGAGCGCGAACGTGTTGGCGCCCTGCCTCGTGCGGTAGTTAAAAATCGGGCCTATGTCCGCGTTGAGCCCAAGCAAGGCGCTGAAAAAGTCTCAGTGCTAGGTAGAGATGCGATGGTCTCGATTGAGGCGAAAATGGGCCGGTGGTTATTGGTTTCATATGAAAACCACCTAGGCAAACTTGAGAGCGGCTGGATTTATCGGGGCTCCCTCGAAATCCTCTAACGCCTATGATGCTCTAAGGAGAAGGGCAATGCCAATTTTATGGCGACCATTTGAAGAAGCAGTTGGCGAATTTCGGGACGGTCGCGAAATGCTCTTTTGGGTCATTCGCCCATCAGGTCAGCCAGAGACGTACCTGGCAGCCTGGGAGGAGTATCATGGGAGCGCGGTAGGCGAAACGCCGGAGCCACTAGATGAAGCGGGCTGGCGAACTTCATCTGAGGCATGGCATCCGCTCGACGAGCTGGGGACAGCCACCCATTTTTCTGAAATCAATTCCCCGGAAGAGATCGAGAATGTGCAACCTGTATCGACTAGCCAAGGAAGCAGCCGAGATTGAGCGACTGCTAGCGGTGGGTTCTGCCGCTGGTACGAATTTCGCCGAAGAGGTCTATCCCGGCTATTCCGGTGCGGTAATTGCCGAAGGGCGGTTGCGATCGATGACGTGGGGCTTCCCGCTGGTGCTCAAGAGCAAGAAGACTGGCGAGCCGTTGAAACCGAAGCCGGTGAACAATGCGCGCACCGACAAGCTCGACAGCTTCATGTGGCGCTTCAGCTTCGCCGAGCGCCGCTGCCTGATCCCGTTGACCGCTTGGGCCGAGGCCGAAGGGCCGCGCGGCGCGATGAAGCGGACATGGCTTTCACTGCCCGATGTCGATGCCTTCACGGTCGCCGGGATATGGCGCGATAGCGACGAATGGGGCGAATGCTATACGATGGTGATGACCGATGCGCGCGGCGATGCGGCGCAGGTACATAGCCGTATGCCGGTGATCCTAGCGGGCGAGGATCGGGACCGCTGGCAGCACGGTTCCCCAGATGAAGCTAGGGGGCTTTGCCTGCCGTTCGAAGGCTCGCTCGATATTGAGCGCACATCGCAGCCCTGGGCGTCCCGTCGCTAGGGCTAGGCCAGCCCACCCACGAAACCACTAGTGTCGTTTTTCCGCAGCAGTGCCATTCGCATATGCCCACCGCAGCCGCGCTTCCGGCATCGCGCGCGCGCCTCAATCTGGTCTAGGTAGAGGCCGAGCGCGCCCTTCCTTGCTTCAAGATCGGCATGGGTAAGATAGCGCACTTGCCCGCATTTTCTGCAAAGCAGTTCAAGCCGTGCCCCCTTGTCGAGATCGCCGCCCCGCAGCTTTGTCTTCCAGTTTCCCATCACCAGAAGTCCTCGGCATTGGGGATTCGGGTATAGCTGATCTTGCCGCCGATATTCTCCTGACTGGTGCGCGGCCAGAAGCCTACGCTACAGATTGTGCATCCATACCGAGTGTTGAGTTCGTCAATCGCTCGGTTGATCGCCTCCCACCGCTGACGTTCGCTGTCATCGTCGAGCAGGAAATCGAGCTGCCTGCGATCCGCAGGCGATAGATCATAGAGCGTTACGCCGATACGAAACAGCGCTGGCCTTGGCCCCAGCACCTTGCACAGCTTGGCCCAGAGGTTGCCGAATGCCGCCAGGAGCGCCGCATCGTCATGAACGACGGGAAGGCTGATGCCTTCGCTCCATCTCCCGGCGCGATGTTCCGCCCAGAGCCATAGCCCGCTGCAATAATAACCTTCGCGCCGCATTCGCCGTGCAGCTTTGACCAGCAGGACGCGGGCGATCTCCCGAGCTTTGCCGGGTGTGCGGACATCGGGCGGCAGCACTCGACCATGACCGAACATGCCGCGTTTTGATTGCGGGGCTTCGATCTCGTATCCGTGCAGGGCATACCATAACCTCTCGCCCGTCACGTTTCGCCACAGCTTTCGCATCTGCTTAGGCTGGGTGCGGTACAGGTCCTCGGTTGTTATTATATTGGCGGCGCAGAGCCGCCTGACCATGCGGCTACCGACACCGGGGATATCAGGCAGAGGCACCGTGAAGAGCTGCTCCGGGAGCAGGTGCGGATGCCACACTGTCACCCCATCGGGCTTGTCCATCTTGCATGCGATCTTCGCTAGGTGGCGGTTGGCGGCAAATCCGATAGAGCTAGTGATGTAGGGTCCGACATTCTCCGCAACCGTCGCCTTGATCCGGCTCGCGATGGCTAGTGGCTCGGTGCGCTGCGCGGGGTCGAGTCTGCAACTCAGCTCGTCGATGCTCTTGATGACATCGATCGGCACCACACTTTCAATCTCGGCGAGCAGAGCGTTATGCGCGCGGCGGTATAGGTGCGGACTTTGCGGCACGAGCAATATGTCTGGGCAGGCCGCGCGGGCATCCTCCAATGTCATCACATTGGAAACGCCGAGGGCCTTAGCTTCTTTTGAACAAGCAATTATGATGCGGTTGCTGGGACCTGAAAAAGGAATAACGCCCACTGGCCTGCCCCGCAGCCTAGGGTGCACCTGCTGTTCGACGCTGGCGAAAAACCCATCAAAATCGAGGTACAGGTGCTCGACGGTATCTGGCTTTCGCACTCTCACGCCCCGAATCAGGATAGGCGCCCTGATTAGAACATAAGAAGAACATACGCTATGGTTCTTCTGCCTCACAGGGGGAGCGACCTGAAAATGGTGTGCTGACGAGAGGGGAGACCTCCGACACTGTGTACGCGCGCTTCCCCCCGTGGGGGTCCTAGCCCCAGCCTCCCAGCGAAACAGGGCCAGAATGCCAATCGATCAAGCAGCCCAACGCTATGCGCTCTAGCGCACGGGCCTGCCCTAACCTCTGTCCGATTAGGGTATAGCCTAACGCAACGTCTCACAATTTGCGTGATTGCGTCCGATTAGGGTTGACTTGTTCATTTTCGGACATATCAAGGGCAGGGTCTAGACCCAAATCGGACATAGGAGAGACTTATGGAAAAAGGTGGGAAGCTCGTGGGGTACGCCCGTGTATCGAGCGCAGGGCAGTCCCTAGAAGTTCAAGAGACCGCGCTACAGGAGGCTGGGTGCGATCCTGTCTTTGCCGAGAAGCGTAGCGGTAGAACAGCTAGCGACCGGCCAGAGCTAGCCAGGGCGATAGAGTATGTCCGCAGCGGAGACACATTCATTGTTACGAAGCTCGACCGGCTGGCCCGCTCTGTGATCGACCTCCACAAGATCGTCGAGCAGCTTACCGCCAAGGGTGTTGGCTTCCGTGTCCTCCAGCAATCGGGGATCGACACCACGACTAGCACAGGCAAGCTCACTCTAGGCATTCTTGCGGCTGTAGCGGAGTTCGAGGCTGACATCCGCGCCGAGCGACAGCGCGACGGGATTGAAGCAGCCAAGGCTAAAGGGGTCTATCGGGGGCGGAAGCCTAGCGTTGATCCAGAGGAAATCAGGAGGTTGCTTGCTGGGGGTATGGGGCCTGCGGAGGTTGCCCGGCAGATTGGGTGCGCCCGATCTACCGTTTACAGATTAGCGGATACAGGGAGCTAACGGCAATCAATACCCCGCACCTTGTCCACATTCGCGGGATACCCACCCACCCCATCAGTACATCACTAGTACTATGCACCTAAGTAGGTAGATGTGTTGAGTGCAATGTTTATACGGCTTAGGCTGCAATAAAATCTTTTTACTTCAGTCAGACAGCACTAGTCATCTAGGCGGGGCAAACAGAAAGGAAATCCCTATGCCTACCGCTGACATTTCTCGGAACTCCCCTATGATCGACCTGATCGATGACTACCTTGCTAGCACAGGTAAATCCGCGCGCTGGCTTGGGACTGTAGCAGCTAAAGACCCGCGCTTTGTGCCCAATCTGCGCCGGGGGCAGGAGTACCCTGCTCATATCATGCTAGGCCTGCTTGAGCGCATCATGGTCCCGCTACTGGAGCGGCGCGAGCAGGAGCTAGCAGACATAGCAGAGATGGAGGCGGCACTGTGCGGGCAAGCAGACTTCATCCGCAACGATCTTCCTAAGGCCGCTTAGATATGGCGGCCATAATGACAGACAGGTCGGAGCGCCCTCCTCTCTCGCCTATCGATCTAGCGGAGCGTTGGGGATGCTCGACCACCCTGATCTATGACTTACTGGCTGCGGGCACCCTTCGCGGGTTCAAGTTGGGAAAGCTATGGCGTATCCCTGTCGCTGCGGTGGAGGAATACGAAAGCGGGAGCCCTGCGCCTGTAGATGCCCTTGAAAGCAAAGACACTGGCGAGGCGGGCCAAAGGTCCAACGACACGACAGACGCAGCTACAAAGGCGCGCATCGCTCGCTTAGAGGGGTGAACTCCCTACCGCTGCGGCCACCACCACGGTGTCCCAAATAGCGCCCTGCTTCCTACGGGAGGCGGGGCGTTTTCATTACTGCGGCAGCGGGATAGCCCAGCGGCTACCCAGGGCAGAGCGGCACAGCCGCAGCCCACCATTCCCAGGCTCCTTCTCATTGTGGAGCTGGCTGACTGCCCCGCCTTTCTGGTGAGTGTCGGTGAATTGATACCGTCTAGACAAAGCAGTTACACCTGTACCGTCATCATGTCCTTCCAGCTTCCCCCGTTGTTCCTTGTGGGGGAATGAGCACGCTCCTCGCGGATACCTGCGGGGTGTTGGCCGGAGCCGCCCCCTGTTCTCATTCGTGGGGGGCGGCTCGCTGTGCTGGACAAGCTGCCCCCCGCTGCGCCCACCTCCGCGCGCCCCATCTATATCGGCTTTTGTCAATTCTATTCCCACATACAGGAGACCCCGTGGAGATCGAACACGACCCCCGCTCTGACCAGCGGGCACTGATGATTATTTCGGACCGCCTGGCTGACCCAGAACTAGAGCGGTTCTTCACTCACAACGCCCACCGCCGCGCTGCCACAAGGGCGCTACTAGAGCTTTTGGGTATCCCGCTGCCGCGTTGGGCACAGCGCCACGTCAACGGGCGTTCGGCAGATACAAAGGCGGCAATGGCGCGCTTTAGGGCAGACAACCCCGACGAGAACTTGCCGCGCGGCTATGTGCCGCCCCGCGAGCGCTAGCGTCCGACCAATCATGGACGACGCCCCGCCATGCTCGGAGGGGCCGGAATACGAGACACAGCCGTTAGCCGATCTGTCGCCTACGGAGCGCCTTAAGCGCCACCAGCGCGCACTCCGCTCCGTTGCTCTACATCAGGGCATAGACGGCGTGCAGGCGTACAAGGCCCGTTTCCCAGAGGCCGCTGCCCTTCGCATTCATTCAGCGCCCGTGGCCTACAAGCCGAAGCCTGCGGGATATTCTGCCGCCATCGTGGATTTGGTCCGCAGATGGTTCGACGATGCCGGGGCTTTAGGAATTACCAACCGCGCTGACGTTGAGGGGCTGAATAAGCTGCTCGGCACCACGTACAATCCCGCCAACCATTTCAGTAAACCGCTACCGGCCTCCGTCCTGCGGAAGCTGGCCGCACTGTTCACGGACCGGGGTGCTACCTTGGACATCCGACAGATCAGAACACTCTCGCAGGTTCGCAAAGCTGTGCGAGCGGTGCGGGCAGGAGACAGCACCGGAGCCGTCCCGATGGGTAGATGGGGAAGCCGCGAAGGCGATACGCTGGTAGTCAACGGCCACGCCTTTGCGATCGAGCGGCACAATGGACACGACTGTATCCGGCTCACGGTTGATGGCCCACGCCTGCGCCTCCGCATGGACGCGCTCGCGGAGTTCCTATCCCAAACCGGACTGGCCCCGGCTTCGCTCCCTCCGATTACTACTACTTGTAGTATAGGAGAACTGGCCCCGGACCCTCTTGAGGCCCCTTCCTCTACCCCCAGCTACGGCTATCTCCCGGAGAACTGGCCCCACTCGGAGCGAACGCAGCCGCCCGCTCCCGGAGAGTTGGTCCCGGACAATGCACACGAAGGCCTCCGCGCGCGCATTCGTCGCCTCTCAAATGCACCTAGCTCTGCGCCTCAATCGGTTGATCTCACATACCAGCCCGATCCCCTCGCCATACTCTGACCCAAGGATACCCATGACACCTCAACCCGTCCCGCTCGACATAGACGACCTGATGGCTGCTGCTGCTTTTGAGCACTACAAAACCCCGCCTGCCCCACAAACAGCAGCCACGCTCCTCGCGATGGAGGCAAAGGTCCGGGCTCCAGCGCCCGCACGCAAGAGGGCTACGCCGAAGCGGCGACCCCCGCCCGCACACCGTCCAGCACCGGGCCAAACATACGATACCCATGTCCGTATGGCCCTCCCCCGACTGCTCGCACAGCACGTGATGGTCGCGATAGGGCACGAACCCCCGCCCCTCTCGTCCTTTGCGTCCACGATCCCAATGCCGATTGCGGACGTTTGCAGATGCGAGCGGTGCACTTGGACACAGACACCCTCGCCGCCGCTCGGGCCACGCGGCTGGGGACTAGCCGCTGACACGCAGCTTAGAAATTACAACCAACCCGCGCGGCCATGTGCCGACGCACCTGAAAGGACATTTATGACAAATATAACCGCCCTCGCCTCTGCACTTGAGGAGGCTAGGGCCGATCTTGCTTTAGCCGAGCGTCTCGCCACCGCGAAACAGCGCGTGGAAAAACTCACAACCGATGTTGCTACCGCCGAGGCAGAGGCATTGAGGGCGCAAGCCCAACGCGCTGCGGAGGCTGCCGAAGCCCGTTTCGCCAATATCAGCGACGTTAAAGTTACGAGTGCCCCGTCGAAAGTGGGCGACACCCTCCAGCACCTTCGTTTCACAATCACTTGGCGCGCACCGCGATACGACATGCGGAGCGGCACAAGCCCAGTCACTAGCTGTAAGGCCGTCGGCTTCCACGCCTTGCCGGAAAATGTCTTGGCATACCTGGTCGAGAAGGCCCCAGACCGCATCCCCCAAGAGATCATGGCCCTCGCGCCTGATAACCCGTCACGTGCAATACAGGAATACTTTGCGGGCAAACGGCGAGGCTATTTCCGAGGCCCGCTCAAGTGAGCCTGTCCCGTCGCGATAGCGCAAAGGTGAACGCGGGCCTCCTCGAAGTTCACCATGCGGGTATCGACACTGCCGAAGTTACGGAAATTGCGCGAGCAATGATGAATAATGGAACCCCTCCGCGTCAGGCATACGAAGCGGCTTTCGACAAATTCGCCACCCATCGCCCAGAGTTCCGAGCGCCGCTGATGCGGATTGGTCAGCTTATCGACGCTACTGATTTGCCAACCCTTGCTCGCTACAATGTTGCTATGTCCCGGTACATCGAGACTGGCGACTACGCCGAAATCGAGGCGGTTGCACCAATCGTCCAGCAGGACCTTACAACAATGGCGGCAGAGACAGGTGACGCCGGTTTCGCCGAGATGGCAGGCACGGTTGCTGTGGCCGAACCGCAGAGCGCCCCAACCTCGAATGCCGCACAGGAAGCCCGCCCAGGACATACGCCAATCGGCTTCCAGCCCTCCACAGTGCCCAACCCAGATAGTCAGGAATAGATGCCCAACAATAACCGGGGACGATCCTACACGGACCCCCTTTATGACGAGATCGAAGCGCAGCTTGAGCGCGAGTACGGCCTCCCTGCCGGTGGTATGCAAGCCATCCGAACCAAGGGTGAGCGGTCAAATGCAGATCAGGTGTCCCCGATGGGTGCGCGTACCGTGTATCAGATCATGCCCGCCACCCGCCGCCTGTTCAAGGAACGGTACGGCGTGGATGCCTACGCCAGCCCCGAGGCCGCAGCGAGGGTTGCAGCCCTCCACCTCCGGGACAGTATGCGGCGCAACAGCGGTAGCTGGGAGGCCGCCGTGGGCGAGTATCACGGCGGTCCCGACCGGCGAAACTGGGGCAAGGTCAACCGGGCTTACCGAGGCCGCGTTCTGGGTAACGGGTCCTCGGCCTCTGCGAACGGCGGCACCTCCTCGTACACCCCTCGGGAAATCCCTAAACCCACTCTCCCAAGCGTTTCTGAAATGCTTGGCGCTACCCCCGAGGAGATGTTCGGCGAAGTCGCCGACGAGCTACGAGAAATCAAGCGCGAGCCCGCCCCACCGCGCATCAGCGTTTCCGATATGGTCAAGCAGAACCTCTCCTTGGGGATTACCCTTGCCCCTGTGGATATGGCCCCAGTGGGGCGGGAGCTGGAGATGCACGACGCTGCTGCGGCCGAGGAGGCCGAGCGGCAGGCTGTGACCCACTGGCAGCGTTTCGAGGCAGGTATGCAAGAGACGCTTCTAGGTGAGCTGATCGACGCGCTGGACGACCGGAGCTTCGACGAGGACCCGGAGTTCAACCGGCAGTATCTCCAGAACTGGAGGCAGATCGAGAGCTTCGCCCAGAACGATCGCGAGGTTGCCATGATCCGCGAGGCACGTAGCGCCGAGGAACTGGCCGACATCCAGCAGAAGATCGAAGAGGATCGGGAGCGGGAGAAGATCATAGGCACGGCGTCATCGCCGACCGCCTTGCTTATCGGTACCGGCCTGCTTGACCCGGTAGGTTGGGCAGCAGGCTTCGGCGTGGGTAAGGGCTTGCAGGCTGTCGGTGCAGGTAGCCGCGCTCTGGCAATCGCCGGGCGGCCAGTCGCGTCCATCTCCTCTGCCGCTGGCGAGGGTGCTCTAGGCAACCTTGCCGTCACTGCGGGTCTCGATGCGACAGGGGACTACGTGAGCCCTTCCGAATACCTCCTCTCCGGCCTCACGGGCCTCGGGATCGGGGCCGCCCTTGGTGGCGTCACCTCCGCCCTTGGTCGCGACAAGGTGGTCGCACAGCAGGTCTCCGCCGCGCGCGCAGCGCGGCAGGCACACCTCGACAGGATCACCGACGCAGTGCGGGCAGACCTCCCAGAAAACACTTCCCCGGAAGCTGTCTCGGAGGCGGTCAGCAAGCGGATACAGAGCGACTATCTGGACGTGCTTGATTACGCCCTCGCTGACATTCCAGAGAACCAGCGCCTCGGCCTGTCGGAAGAACTCCTCACGCAGAGCGAGGAGTTCCAGCGCGCGCTGGCCGACAGTGGCGGTGACCTGCAAGGGGTCGCCGATGCGACCGAGCGTATGATGGTTGAGCAGACCATCGCTCGTGCCCAAGGCATCTCGCAGGCTAACCCGGTCGATACCAAAGCCCTCCAGACCGTGCTCTCGAAAGGCGGCCTGGAAGCCACCAGCACCCGCCTACTACTGTCCGACAGCCCCGTGGCCAAGGCCGTGGGCGTAACCTTGCTAGAGAACCCGCAGGGAGGCGCCGGTCGCCATCGAACCGCAGCGATCACGGCATTCATGCGTGAGCGCGTCTATAACGAAACCTTCCACGGCTTCGATGCGCTGGCTTCCCAGTACCGTCGCAAAAACGGCGTAGGCTTCGTCCGCGATTTCTGGGACGGGTCCAGCCGAAACGACTTCAACCGTCGCGTCTTTAAGGAGATCGAGGCTCGCAACGGCGCGGCTCCCGGAACCCGCTTCGATGCAAACCCCTTCGTCACCGAGGCGGCCGACCTGTTCGAGAGTGGTATGGAGAAAATGCGTATCGAGCAGCAGCGCAGCGGGACGATCGGTAATACACGGTTGGGCGACAATAGCGTCGGCTACGTCCCGCACCGACTGGACCCGCGGAAGGTACTCTCCCTCACGCCTGCCCAGATGGGGCGCGTCCGCGGCGTCCTCTCGCGGCAGTTCCAAGAGATCGAGGGCTTCGACGCGAAGTTCTCCGACACGCTCGCCACCCGTTACCTCGAACGCGGCGTAGATGCTGCCAATGGGATGTATCAGGTGCCTTTCAATCTACGCTCCCCCGAAGCAGGTCAGATCGTCCGCGATGCTCTTGAAGCCATGAAGCTGGACCCTGCCGAGATCGAGAAGATCATGGGCAAGTTCAGCCGCGGTGGTGCAGGACATACGAAGCGCCGCCTCCGCCTCGACCTCTCCGAGGAGATCGGGGAGGGGAAGCAGCTCATGGACATCTTCGTCACGGACATCCCTGCCCTCTACCGCTCATACGCGCGCCGGGTCGCGGGCGAGGTCTCGCTGGCGCAGTATGGTATCATGGGCAAGAAGGGCCTCGACATCCTCAAGAAGGCCATGATCGCCTCGGGCTACAAACCCAGCGAGGTCGCCGCCTTCGACCAGATCGCCGCCGAGTTCCTGAATACCCCCTTCGGAGAAGCTCGATGGAACTGGATGGACAATCTCCGGCTCGCCACCAGCGCTTCGCGCCTGGGTGGTATGGCGTTCACGCAGTTCGCCGAGTTCGGTAACGCCATCCCGGCTCTCGGGGTTCAGGCGTCCTTCCGGGCGATCAAGGAACTGCCTCGCATGGCCTCCGAAGTTCGGCAGGTCGCCGTAGGCAAGACCGCCCCCAACGAACTGCTCCGCAGTCTCGATCAGATGGGCGGCGGGGTCGGTATGGACGACTACTGGATGACCCGCATGTTCGACGTGCGCGACAATGAGGTCGAGCTGTACAACGGTAGCGACATGGGCTTCCTCACCCGAGCCACTCGGGCAGGTGCCCACGGCAACATGATCCTCTCCGGTCACCGGATGATCCTAGCCGCGCAGACCCGGCTCATGGCCGAAGAGGTGCTGCGCAAGGCCGTGAAGTTCGCCCGCTCCGGCAAAGATGACGTTGCTTTGGACGACATGGGTATCCACCCCCAGCTCCGTGAAGCTCTCCGAGCAGACTTGGACAAGATCGCTACGTTCGATGCCAAGGGGCGCCTGACAAGTCTCGACCTCTTCAAAGGCGAGGCGATGACACCGGCTCTTGTCAACGAGTTGGTGCAGTCAATCGAGCGCGGCGCGGGGCAGATCATCCAGCGCACCTTCACCGGGGAGACCGGGAAGTGGGCACACAATGGGTTCCTCAAGCTGCTCTTCCAGTTCCGCACGTTCTCGATCACCGCGGTCGAAAAGCAGTGGGGCAGGAATGCCCGCAACTACGGGGCCATGAAATCCTTCGCGTACCTTATGGCCGCCATGAGCTTCGCCGCACCGATCCACATGGCGCGGACAGGGCTCAAGGCAGCTTCAATGGACGAGAAGAAGCGGGAGGATTATCTCGAAGAGAACCTCTCGCCCCTCGCATTGACCCGAGCCACTCTGAACTACGCTTCTATGGCAGGTCTCTCCGGGGACATCATGGACCTCGGCGTTAGTACATTCTCCAATTACGGGGGCGACTGGGGAGAGGCTCTGGGCGACAGTTACGGTCCGCGAGGAAAGCGGAGCGATCTTCTATTCGGTGGCGTTGTCGCCCCCGGTGCCGGTCTCGCTCAAGACGTATTCTCTGGTACGATTGGCGCAGACCCGCACAAGATTGTCAGGTCCTTACCGGGGAGCAACCTACCTTATGTGTCTCCCTTCATCACCGCCCTTCGGGAGATCGGTGACGAGGACTGATCTACGCAGGTAGGCAAGCAGCAAGCCGACCGCGATGCAGTCGATAGCAGGAAAAATCTGGGAGGTGGTTGCGAGATAAATCGCAGCCGCCCCCAGTCCTGCGGCCACGGGCAAGGCATAACGTCCCCACCAGCCGCTCGCGGCGACTGCAATCCATAGGAACGCAAACCAGAGCATCTCGGCGTCTCTCCAAAGCCGCGCCCACTCATACTCTCGGGACTAGATGGGAGAGGTTTAATCCCTGATACTGGACCTTAGCAATCGCCGCCGCCTTAAGGCGAGCAGAGAAACCGTCTCCATAGGAGCTGCTAGACCCCTTCTCCGAACGCCGCGCTAGAGCAAGAGCCATTCGCTCTGAAAGCTCGGCTTCGCGCAGCCTGTCCTCAAAATTATGACGAAACGAATGCATCCCCAACTTGCGGCCTTCGAAGCCAAGCCGCTTCACACGCCCACTAAACCTCTCTGCTAGTTTTGCCGCAATCTGACCTCGATTGTTCGGGGTACCTTCTGGGAAAATGAGGATAAACCCAGCCCGCTTTCTCGCTTTAACATGATCTAGGAGGCCCAGTTCCAAGACCTTGGGGTGGATAGGGATTACTGCGCGAGAACTGGCGTTCTTGATCCCCTTCCCCTCATAAGGTTTTACACGGAGCACAGGCACTCCATCCTCCTCTCCGATGTCCTCAACGCGGAGCCCTGCCGCCTCACCATTGCGAAGGCCGTGGAAAAGGCAGATTAGCGGAACCCAATACTCTCCAGGCTTGTCCCGATCGCTATTCCACGGCTCCGACCAAAGACCGGAAGTAAAAAGCTGCTGGAGTTGCTCCACCGTGAAGGGGTCGCGCCGCTCACTGTCATCGACCGGATCGTGTACAGAAAGGCCCTTGAACGGGTTCGCTGTGGCCCATTGTTCATTGACCGCCCAATTCCACATAGATGCTATGTGTAACAGATACCCGTCGTTGATTGTTTTGGGGCTAATTGTCGGCATCCCCATCTCACGGCCCATCTCGACCGCCTCGGGAACTTTGAGGCCGCGTAGCTCCTTCCGCTTCCCCATATTTCTCGGGAGTGCCTCCAACGTAGTCACGAGACTGCGAGCCTCTGCCCTACTTATGCTTTGAATTGGTCGTCCGGGAAAAATATCTCGCAGCAGTCTGAAAACTGGTTTTATCGCCTTTTTGCTCGAACCGCTCCAGCCGGGCGACTTGTCCGCCTCATAGGCTTCTATGAGCTGCTCAACGGTTGGACCCTCTACGGCAGGGGCGCGGCCCGTTTGGATCGCGAGCGCGGCATTGCTAACCCGTGCTTTGCCTACGGCCTCTCGTAACTCGGCCAGCTCTGCGTCTTTTTCTCGTAGGATGTCATGCCATGCAGCGTCCTCGGGGGTCAGCTCCGATGTCGTCATCGCCGCACGCTTTCGTCGCTCAACTCGTAGTTCTCTACGCGCAGCTCTCCTTGCCTCTTGTGCCGCTAATGCGGCTTCGGCAGCCTCACGCTCCTCAACCTCCCTTTCTGTCACAGAAGGCCCCCCAGAAGCCTCCTGGGCCACATATTGCATGCGCCAACTCTCGCGCTCCGCATCATAAAGATCAGCAGCGTCGGCCATTCGCTCAATGGCTATGCGGCGATCCTTAGTGCGTAAGGAGCGAATCCACTCTTTTTTCGGCTTGCCAGACGGCCCGCGCCAAAATGTCTGGTCGTCGGCGAGGATTGGGCGACGGTAGTAATAAACCCCGTGGCTGTTCTTCGTCAGATACAAAGGCTCGTCCTTCATGCTACGATTGTAGCACCCAGCCGGATCAAAGCCACTGAATTTCCGCGATTTTAAGACTTCTCAAGGGGTTGAGAAGAAATGGTGGACAGGGCTGGATTCGAACCAGCGTACGCTTGCGCGGGCAGATTTACAGTCTGCTGCCTTTAACCACTCGGCCACCTGTCCACAGGGCTGGTTTGCGATAGGGGCAATGCAAGAAGCGGCACGTGTTTCCGCGCGTCCGCTTGCCGAGGAGCGCCCCTTTGAAGAAGCCGCGCTTGCCTGTCAATGGCCGTGCTGGCAGGACGTGCAACAATGACAAAACCGGAACGAAAAAGAGCGCTTCGCGGGCGCGCAGGCAGGATGAAGGGCGGACGCGGAAGTGGCCGCGCGAGTACGGGGCAAGTGCGCCTGTGGGGACACCATGCGGTGGAAGCCGCCCTGCTCAATCCCGATCGCAGGCACCGCAAGCTGTGGGCCACGCGCGATGCCATCGCCGCTCTCGATGGCGAACTCCCGCCGGATTTCCCGGTCGAATATGCCGACACGGCAGACCTGGATCGGCTGGTCGCACGCGATGCGCCGCACCAGGGGCTGGTGCTGGAATGCGCCCCGCTGGAAGAGCGCGACCTTGCCGAAGTGATCGAGGACGCCGACCCCGCTCGCCCGATCGTCATTCTCGATCAGGTCACCGACCCGCATAATGTCGGCGCGATCTTGCGCTCGGCCGCTGCGTTCAATGCCGCGGCCATCGTGACGCAGGACCGGCATGCACCGCCCGAAAGCGGCGTGGTCGCCAAGTCTGCCTCCGGCGCGCTCGAAACCGTGCCTTGGGTCCGGGTGGTCAACCTGGCGCGGGCGCTCGACGATCTGTGTGCACAAGGCTTTTGGCGCATCGGGTTGGCGGGCGAAGCCGAGATGACGCTGGCCGAGGCGATGCCGACCGGGCCGGTCGCGATCGTGCTGGGCGCGGAAGGCGCGGGGCTGCGGCACAATATTGCGGGCCATTGCGATGCCCTTGCCCGTCTGCCGATTGCCGAAGCGATGGAGAGCCTCAACGTCTCGAACGCAGCGGCGATTGCGCTGTACGCGCTGGCGACCCGCGAAGGCTGAATTCCCGGCGTAGGATCGCTGCGGGCATAAAAAAACCCCGCCGGTCCACCACCCGGCGGGGTCTTCAAAAACTGCGCCCTGCGAGAGAGCGCTACCAAAAAGGTATTAGTTTACGGCGTCCTTCAGGCCCTTGCCAGCCTTGAACTTCGGCTGGTTGGAAGCCTTGATTTCCATCGGTTCGCCGGTGCGCGGGTTGCGGCCGGTCGAAGCCTTACGCTTGGCAACCGAGAACGTGCCGAAACCGACAAGCCGAACCTCATCACCATTGGAGAGCGCCTTCTGGATGGAATCGAAAACACCTTCGACGGCGTTCGAAGCATCGGTTTTGGAAAGGCCACAGGATTCAGCGACAGCGCCGATCAGCTCATTCTTGTTCATTCGGAAAAACCCCTCAGTCCCAGACTTTCTACGTGGTGATCCGCCTCATGCGAATGCACCCACCTGAAACCTTCGTCACGAGTCTGTCAAAGACAAATTGAGAAAAAAGCGCAGAATCGTGCGATTTTTTGGTTTACAGCCGTCAACCCTGTGTAAAACTCTGGGGAAAGGCCGGGATGAAAGGTGAACATACCACGCGTTAATGCGTGGTCTGCCCACTTTCGGCAAACGGAGGCCCGCCGCGCGGCTGACTCGCCAGATCGTCGGCCTCGGTCCATTCGATCGGATCCACGGCGCGCACCAGCGCATGCGCCAGCACTTCGTCGACGTGGCTGACAGGCACGATCTCTACCCCGTCGGTGATGCGATCGGGGATTTCCGCCAGGTCCTTCACATTATCCTCGGGGATCAGCACCTTGGGAATGCCGCCGCGGCGCGCCGCAAGCAGCTTTTCCTTCAACCCGCCGATCGCAAGCACGCGCCCGCGCAGGGTTACCTCACCCGTCATCGCGATATCGGGGCGGACCGGGATGCCAGCCAGTGTCGAAACGATCGAGGTGACCATGCCTACGCCCGCGCTCGGCCCATCCTTGGGCACCGCACCTTCGGGCAGGTGGATGTGGATGTTCTTGCGCCGGAAGATCGAGGGCCGGATGCCATAGGCCGGCGCGCGCGCCTTCACGAAGCTGAAGGCCGCGGCGACGCTTTCGTTCATCACGTCACCCAGCTTGCCGGTCGTCTTGATGTCGCCCTTCCCCGGCGTCGTCACGCTTTCGATGGTCAGCAGTTCGCCGCCCACTTCGGTCCATGCGAGCCCCGTCACCGCACCGACCTGGGCTTCCTTTTCGCCAAGGCCATGCTTGAACTTGCGCACGCCTGCGAATTCGCCGAGATTTTCCGGCGTGATCTCGACCCCTTCGAAATCCTTTTCGAGGATCTTTCGCAAGCTCTTGCGCGCCAGCTTGGCAATCTCGCGCTCCAGCGTGCGCACGCCTGCTTCCCGGGTGTGGTAGCGGATCAGGTCGCGCAAACCCTCTTCGGTCAGCGAGAATTCGTCTTCGACGAGGCCGTGATCCTCGATCTGCTTTGGCAGAAGGTGGCGCTGCGCGATCTCGACTTTCTCGTCCTCGGTATACCCTTCCAGCCGGATGATCTCCATCCGGTCGAGCAGGGGCTGCGGCAGGTCCAGCGTGTTCGCGGTGCACACGAACATGACGTCGGACAGGTCGTAATCGACCTCCAGATAGTGATCCTGGAACCGCGCATTCTGCTCCGGGTCCAGCACTTCCAGCAGCGCCGAGGCGGGATCGCCACGGAAATCCTGGCCGAGCTTGTCGATCTCGTCGAGCAGGAACAGCGGATTGCTGGTTCCGGCCTTGGTGAGGTTCTTGACGATCTTGCCCGGCATCGAGCCGATATAGGTGCGCCGATGGCCGCGGATCTCGGCCTCGTCGCGCACGCCGCCCAGCGACTGGCGCACGAATTCGCGCCCGGTCGCATGAGCGATGGACTTGCCGAGGCTGGTCTTGCCGACACCCGGCGGCCCGACGAGGCACAGGATCGGGCCCTTGATCTTGTTGGTGCGCGCCTGGACCGCGAGGTATTCGACGATCCGGTCCTTGACCTTCTCGAGCCCGTAGTGATCGTCGTCGAGCACCTTCTGCGCGCTCGCGATGTCCTTGTTGAGCTCGCTCTTCTCACCCCACGGCAGGTCGAGCAGCACATCGAGGTAATTGCGGATAACGGTCGCTTCCGCGCTCATCGGCTGCATCGCCTTGAGCTTCTTGAGCTCGCTTTCGGCCTTGGCCCGCGCCTCGTCCGACAGCTCCAGTTTCTCGATCTTTTCCTGCAATTCTGCGATTTCGTCGCCATCGCCATCGCCCGAACCGCCCAGTTCGGTCTGGATCGCCTTCAGCTGTTCGTTGAGATAATATTCGCGCTGCGTCTTCTCCATCTGCCGCTTCACGCGGCCCCGGATACGGCGTTCCACCTGCAGGACCGACAGTTCGCCTTCCATCGCATTCAGCAGCATTTCCAGCCGCTTGCGCGGATCGGGCTCGGTCAGCAGCGCCTGCTTTTCGGCTACCTTCAGGGCAAGTCCGGCGGCGACCGCATCGGCCAGCGCACCGGCATCGTCGATCTCGCCCAGATCTTCGGCCGCGCTCTCGTTCTTCTTCGATAGGTTTGCGTATTCGGCAAACTGCTCGACCACGGTTCGCATCAGCGCAGTGACTTCGCTGCCGGATACGGTCGCCTGCTCGACCGGGTGCACTTCCGCCGTGGTGTAAGCGCCATCGTCGTGGAGTGCGGTAAGATGCGCCCGCGCGCTGCCTTCCACGAGCACGCGAACCGTGCCGTCGGGCATCTTGAGCATCTGCAGCACCTGCGCGACCACGCCGATATCATACAGGTCCGAGCCGTCGGGGTCCTCGCATGCCGGATCGATCTGGGCGAGCAGGAACACGTCCTTGTCGCCTTCCATCGCCGCTTCGAGTGCGGCAACCGAGCGCTCACGCCCGACGAAGATCGGCACGACCATGCCCGGGAACACCACGATATCGCGCAGCGGAAGGAGCGGAAAACGTTGAGTCATGATTGTCTATTGGCGCGCGGATTGGGCGCGCACCCGTCCTTGCCGGTCAATATGGGTCGAACCCCCGGTGCCTGCAATGGCCCGCGCGGACGCGCTGTGGATGCAGCGGGGACAGCGGCGATCCCGCCGCAGCCCTGCTCCTTACCCCATTCCGGGAAGGTTGAAGCCCGGCGGAAGGCCCATGCCCGACTGGATCTTCTGCATCTCTTCACCCGACACGCGATCCGCCTTGCCGCGCGCATCGTTGAACGCGGCGGCGACGAGGTCTTCCACCATCTGCTTTTCTTCCGGCTTCATCAGGCTGTCGTCTATCGAGACGCCCAGGATGCGGCCGCGCGCTGTGCAGCGCACTTTCACCAACCCGCCCCCGGCAGTGCCCTCCACCTCGATCGAATCGAGCTTGGCCTGCGCGTCGCCCATCTGGCTTTGGATCGTCTCGGCCGCTTTCTGCGCGGCGGCCATCATCTCTTCCATCGACTTCATGCTTGCTTGCTCCATTGGCGGGGGTTGCTGGCAGAGGCTCGTTCCTTTTCATCGAGCAGCTCTGCCTGGGGGAAAGCGGCGCGTGCCGCCTGCATCAGCGGGTGAGTTTCCATCTCGGTACGCAATGCGGAGGCCTGCGCCTGCTCGGCTTCGGACATGCTGGGCGGCGCGTCAGGGTCGGACACTTCGTTGAGCACCCACGTGCGACCGGTGGCCTTGTGCAGGGCTGCTCGCAATTCCGCGTCAATCCGGTCGGTATATTCCGGCGCACGCGCGAAGGTGATCGTGCCGGCCTCTAGCGCAATCACGCGCAGTTGTAGGCGCATGATACTGGCGGCGATATACTCGCCAGCGTCCTCGACCAGACCGACAAGGGCGGCGAAATCGGTGTGCGGCGTAGCGGCAGATGCTTTGGGTGCATCGCTGGCCGCAGGTCCATCGCTCGAAGCGGAGGGCGTGGCAGGCATGCCCTTGGCAAGCTCCTCCATCCGCTTGACCAGCGAACCGGGATCGGGCGCGTCCGCCGCGTGGATCAGCCGGAGCAGAGCCATCTGTGCGCTCACCAGCGGATCGGGCGCGGTCTTGACCTCGTCGTAGCCCTTGAGCAGCAACTGCCACAGGCGATGGAGCTGACCGGGCGCCAGCCGTTCGGCCCAGTCGGACAGCTGCCCGCGTTCCTCTTCACCAAGGAGGTCGGGCATCGCTCCGCCGATCTGCATCACCGTGATGCGATGGACGATTTCCATCAGCGATCGCATCAGCGCCAGCGGCTCTACCCCCAGCGCGTACTGGTCCGCCACGGCATCGAGCATCGCCTTGGGCTCGCCTTCAAGGATGCAGCCGAGCATGCGCCGCTGCGCCCCCGCATCTGCGAGGCCCAGCATGTCGCGCACGCGGGCTGCGGTAACCTTGCTCCCTTCATCGAGGTCCGCATGAGCTATCGCCTGGTCGAGGATCGAGAGCCCGTCGCGCACCGAACCTTCGGCAGCGGCGGAAATAAGGGCGAGTGCCTCCGGCTCTGCCTCGACGCCTTCTTCGGAACAGACCCACGCGAAATGCTCGGCCAGCCGTTCGGTCGGGATGCGCCGCAAGTCGAAGCGCTGCGTGCGGCTGAGCACGGTTACCGGCAGCTTGTCGACTTCGGTGGTGGCGAAGAGAAACTTCACATGTGCGGGCGGTTCCTCAAGTGTCTTGAGCAACGCATTGAAAGCATTGCGCGACAGCATGTGAACTTCGTCGATGATGTAGATCTTGTAGCGCGCGCTGACCGCAGCATAACGTACCGCCTCGATGATCTCGCGCACGTCGTCGACGCCGGTATGCGATGCGGCGTCCATCTCGATCACATCGATATGGCGACCTTCGGCAATTGCGAGGCAATGCTCGCACACTCCGCACGGATCGATCGTCGGCCCGCCCTGCCCGTCCGGCCCGATGCAATTGAGCGCCTTGGCGATCAGACGCGCGGTCGAGGTCTTCCCCACCCCACGAACGCCGGTCATCAGGAAGGCATGGGCCAGCCGGTCGCGCTTTATCGCGTTGGCCAGCGTCTGCACCATCGGTTCCTGCCCGATCAGCTGGCTGAAAGTCTGCGGACGATACTTGCGCGCAAGCACGCGATAGGGCTGCGCGGGGTCGGCGGCAGGTACGGGAGCCGCTTCGACCGTCGGTTCGGGCTTCGGATCGGGATCGCCGAACATGGAGTTCTGCCCCGCCGCCTCCAGTTCGGCGGCGGACGGCGCTTCGGCTTCGCTGTCGGGTATGTCGGAATCGGTCATTGCTATGATCTTAGGTCAGGCTAGGCTGCTTGTCGAAGTCGGATTGGTGGTTTGATCCGAATGACGAGGGAGTAGCAATCTTGGCAGTTGGCTTATCAGTGCTGGTCATGGCTTCGCTCGCATCCAGCTTACCCACCACGATCGGCGAAACCGAGTTGGACAAGATGTGCAATGGGGCGGGCGGAGTGGCGGGGCTATTTGAGCAACTGCCAAGTCCGGACCTTGCCAGGCCGACCGAATGGAATTGGCTCAGACCCGCAATCGGCAGGTTTACTCAGTTCAAGGTATCGGTTGATCCCAGGACGGGAAAAATCAGAAGACTTTCCTATCGAGCCGTGACCAAGGAGGATTTCAGCAGCGATCTCTTGGCTGCGCAACTGGATCGATTTGTCGAGTCTCGGGGCTGGCGGGAGCCGAGGCCAGACGTAAACACTTTTCCGCTCTTCATCGCCGAGCATCGGTGGATCAAGCAGGTCAACTATGCTGGCAAGCGCAGGACACTGTGGCTGACCGTCTCGGGGGGAGCGAGTTCGACATACCTCAACTGCACCAATGGGCCGCCGGTCTAGCTTTGTCTTGGTTCGCAATGGCGTGCAAAAAAGGAGCCGAGCGACCCGCCGCAATTCACCTGGGCTGCTTCCTTCCGGACCTGACCCGGTGAGCGAACGCAAACGTCCACCCGACTCCCGGCAGGGCATATGTGCTGTGATCGCATGGATTGCAATGCCGCGAATTTGGCGAATTGCGTTTGAGTTGCCGCAGCCCTACCTTCGCGCTCGTTTCGGGAGGATGGCCATGTACCTGCGCGTTTCGATATTGGGTTTGGCATTGGGCATCGCCAGTATGCCTGCAGCAGCAATGCAGGATTTCACGATCGACTTTGGAGCTGACGATTCGGCTTTCGCGCAGGACGGTGAATGCGACGATCCCCGGTTCGTGGGCCTGGGAATGTCGGCCGAAACCCTCACCGACAATATCGGCCGCGACGCAAGTGATTGCCGCACCGCCTTCAGCCGCGGTAATATCGAGCTTAATCCGCTGTTCGATGAACCGATGTCCTACGAAGATATCGAATTCGGCGACGACGCGGGTGACTTCGCGAACGATGGCGATTGCGACGATATTCGCTTCACCGGCGACTATGCGACGGCCATGATCTACCTGGTCGAGGATATCGGCCATGATGCGAGCGATTGTCGCGCTGCCGTGCAATCGGGCGTCGCTCGCTGGCAAGGGGCCACTGCGGACCCGGTGCGCGGGATCGAGGTCAGCGATTTGGTGGACACTATGATGGCCGACGAGATCTGATCGTTACAGCCCCAAGCGCCGGTCGGCATTACCTGAAATTGTCGGCGTAGGCCTGCAGCTTGAGGTGCTTGGGCGGCGTCGCGTGCACGCGCGCAGCAATCCCGTGCTTCTCGGCATAGGCTTTCGCCTCGTCCTTGCCCGGAAACGTCAACACAACCTGCGCCTGCGTATCGCCGCTGCCGGTCCAGCCCATCAGCGGATCGGCCCGACGCGCCTCGGTCTGCTCGAATTCGAGCACCCATTCATCGGTCCGCGCCTTGCCCGATTGCATCGCGTTCTTGGGTCGCTGGTAAATACGTGCTGCCATGATTGAAGTCCCTAATTCAGCTTTGCCCGCGTGAAAAGGCATTCTTGGTCTTCAGGCTGGCAACCTCGGCCCACGGTTCCTCAGGCCAACGATGCTTGGGGTAGCGGCCTTTCATGTCCTTGCGCACGTCCGCCCAGCTGCCGCGCCAGAAGGCGGGCAAGTCGCGCGTTGCCTGCACCGGGCGCCCGGCGGGGCTGGTGAGCTTGAGGAGCAACGGCACAGCCTCTTTCCCCCGCCCGATCATTGGATGCCTGTCGAGCCCGTAGAGCGCCTGCACTCGCACCTCGACCGAGGGCGCGTCCTGCCCGGAATAGTCGATCGCGTGGCGCGTACCAGCGGGCGAAGTGAACTCGCGCGGCGCGGCGTCGTCCAGCCGCTGCCGTTCGTTCCAGTCGAGCATGCCGAGAGCAGCGTCGGTCAGCTTGCCCTGGCCCACCGCAAGATCGCGCCGCCCCGCAAGGAGGGGCGCGAGCCACAAGTCTCCGCCCTCTCGCAAGGTATCGAGCGACAGGCCTTCGACGCCTGCGAAGCGTGCACGCGCGAGGATGTCTGCCGGAAGCAAGTCGCCAAGCTCTTGCAGAGCCTTCTCCACCAGGAGCGCCTGCACCGCCGCCATATCGGGTTCGGGATCGGGCCCGCGCGACAGGATCAGCGCACCCAGCCGTTCTTCGCGCCGTGCCTCCACGCGATCCCCGGTCCAACGCAAGGTGCGGTGCAGTTCGACCCTCTCACCCATCCATGCGCGCAAGTCCGCTTCATCGAGCGCGACCGCCGCGGTAATCCGGGCACCCTGCGCCGTCCCCTGCGCATCGCCGATCACGCAGTATTCGGCCCGCGCCACGGGTGACGCCGGGTCGAGACGATAGCCGCGGCCATTCGCCGCCAGCCATTCCTCGCCAGACGAGTTGCGGCGCTTCGCCACGAATCCAGGGCGTCCGGCAGCGAGGATGATTGCAAAGGACGGATCAGCTTTCCCGTCACTCGCGACCAGCTTGTCGGCGAGTGCCGCCCACCGTCCCGCCAGCTTGCGGCTCGCCTCTGCACGCGCGCCGCGATCGCCCTTCCAACGCGAAAGCCGCGCCTCAAGATCCTCCCCGCGACCGCCCAGCCCCCGCTCCTGCGACAAGAGGACGAGCTGCGCGGCACGGTCCGCACAGCCATGTCGCGCGCCGAACAGCACCATCGCCGCGCCAGCGGGATCGAGCGGCAGCTGCGCCATCGCCTCGCCCTGCGGGGTAATCCGCCCGTCTTCATCCAGCGCGCCCAGTGCCTGCAATTCGCCACGCGCCGTCGCCAGCGAGGCGGCGGGCGGCGGATCGAGCCAGCGCAGTTTGGCGGGCTCGCTCTCGCCCCACTTGGCGAGCGTCAGCACCAGCGGCGCGAGGTCACTGGTGGTGATTTCGGGCGGCTCGAATGTAGGGCGACCGGCATGCGCGGCTTCCGCCCACAGACGATACGCGACACCCGGTGCCTGACGTGCCGCGCGCCCTGCCCGCTGCGTTGCCGAAGCCTGCGATGCCTGCACGGTCACCAACCGGTTGCCGCCCGCCGCGCGATCGTATTCGGCCCGGCGCGAGAGGCCACCATCGACCACCACGCGCACGCCATCCAATGTCAGCGAGGTCTCGGCAATCGCGGTCGCCAGCACTATCCGGCGACGGCCCTGCGCATCGCTGCGGATAGCGGCGCGCTGGCCTGCGGGGTCGATCTGCCCATGCAGCGGCAGGATCACCGCATCTCGCAGCCGCAGCTCCAGCCGTTCGCACACCCGCTCGATCTCGCGCACGCCGGGCAGGAAGGCGAGGATATCGCCCTCCTCATCGCGCCACGCTTGCGTTACCGCATCGGCCAATGAATCCTCGAATCGCTCTACGCCACTCGATCCAAGCCATTGGATTTGCAGCGGATGACTGCGCCCCTCGCTCTCGATCACGGCGCAATCGTCCATTAGCCCCGCAAACCGTTCCCCATCGAGAGTGGCGGACATGACCAGCAGGCGCAGGTCCTCGCGCAGCACGCCTTGCGTCTCCAGCGCCAGGGCGAGCCCGAAATCGCTGTCCAGGTGCCGCTCGTGCGCCTCGTCGAACAGCACGGCGGAGACCCCCGGCAGTTCGGGGTCGGCCACGATGCGATTGAGAAAAATCGCTTCAGTCAAGACGGTTACGCGCGTCTTCGCAGACCGTTTCGAGTCCAGCCGCGTGAGGTACCCGATCGTCTCGCCGGGTTTCTCGCCGAGCATCGACGCCATCCGTTCGGCAGCGGAGCGCGCCGCGACGCGGCGGGGCGAGAGCAGCAGGATCTCGCCCGTGCACCACGCCTCTTCCAGCAACGCAGGCGCTACGGCGGTCGTCTTGCCCGCCCCCGGCGGCGCGACCAGCACCGCGTTGGGCCCATCGCGCAACGCGGCCTTCACCTGCGGCAGTACGGCATTGATCGGCAGCTCGGCCAGCGCTCAGTCCCCTTCCCAGCCGAACACGTCTTCCACCCCTACGCCGAACAGCCGCGCAATGCGAAAGCTGGTTTCGAGACTGGGGGAATAACGCCCCTGTTCGATCGCGATGATCGTGTGGCGCGTCACCCCCACCGCCTCGCCCAGCGCGGCTTGGCTCATCTTGCCATGCTCCTCACGCAACTCGCGCACTCGGTTGGTGATCGGCGGACGCTTTGCCATCAGGACGCCCTGCGGAACAGGACGATCTGGAACACGTACTCCGCGATTGTGGAGATGATGAGCGCGCCGACAATCGCGTGCACCAGCATCGTGGGCGTCCACCCGCCGATATACATGACGATGGCGGTGATCACCCCGAAGCCGAGGATAACGCCCGACCAGTTCCCCGCGCGGTCGATCGCGATTTTCTCGCGCTCGTCGGCTGGCGCGTCGGCCTCCTTGGGGGACAGGATCGCGAGGATCACCTGCGCGACGATCGAGAGCACGATCACCGCGAGCACATAGGGGATCAGCGGGCCGATCACCGGAGCCTGCGGCGCCGCCGCGACCAGCTGGGCGTACCAGCCGCCCGTGGCGAGCATGATAACCCCCATGACCCATGCGGATTTTTCCCTAAACGACATGATGCGAATCTCCTCTGTTGTGTAGAATATCTTCTACATAGGAGATTTGGAGGCGAATGTCGAATATTTTTTACACAATTGGGTGGGATCGAACGTGGATTGCTTCATCCCAATAGGCCTCAAATGTCAGCGCACGCGATGGCCTGAAACTTGCTCAGTCTATGTAGGAGGAGGAAGACTGAGAGGCATCTCATAACGCGGTGCCTCATCCCGTTCACTGCGCAACAAGGGGCCGCCGGAATACGCAAATGCAAAATGCGTGGTATGTGCCCCACCGCTTTCGTCAAAGTAGTCCACTTTTCCATGCGTCCACATTCGAACCGGGTTTCCGTTTGTTATCTCTTTCAATTCTTTTTCGGAGAACGACTGAGAGGGACGAACTGGCAAATCTAAATGTTCGCTAGGCATTAGGTGAACACTGCTTCCCCCAATAATTTCCAGGTCTCCCAGCTCGGGGTCCAAGAAGTGCGCAACTTCGGTCCTTGCGGAAACTACGCACCCAAGGGCAAGTCCTCTCCCGATGTTTCTTACCAGAATTTGGGTAAATGGCTGGCCATTTTCTGATTGAATCATTAATGACAAAGCTCTGACAGTGACGTGCGGTCGGAACTCTTTAGCGGCTGCTTCAGCGGCGGTTTTGGATTGCTCAGTTGCCGCGTCAGCGCTTCTTCTCGCCTGAGCCAACGCGCTCGCGGTAATGACAGAAAGCTTTGCTGCCTCTTCCCTCGCATTGTCTCGATCTTCAATTGTAACGCGAACCTGCTTTCGCGTAAGTCGTAATGTGCAAATTAGGAGCATTACACTTATGAAAGCAAATATTGCTCCGAATCCATCGATCCAATTAGCGGCGTAGGCGAAGTCGGCAGACTGTTGAGTAGCTGTAGCGGCGCGCCAAGCCTCGCAAAGTTGTCCACTATTTTCGCTGTGGAGATAGGGGCATCCAGTCTGCTCTGGTGATGTGTTCATGGGATGGAACTCTGAACCAACAAGAAGCCACAGCCGCCCGAAATATCGTTGAATCTGTATTTACTCGGGCTTCTTACCGCTAGCAACTCACATCACCAAGAGTACCAGACGCACCAAATCGTCCCGTCTTTAAAACCCCCGCGCAACCGCGAAATGCGCGGCTTCGACCATTGCTTCGCGCGCCTTGCCATCGGGGAAGATCGACAGCGCATCGGCGGCCCGCTGCGCGAAGTGCTGCGCCCGTTCGCGCGTCGCGGTGACGCAGTCGTGCTTCTCCACCAGCGACACCGCGTGGGCGAGGTCTTCGTCCGAAGTGCGGTGACCCAGGATTGCGGCCTCCCAGAACGCCCGCTCCTCCGCGTCGCCGCGCGAATAGGCGAGGATCACCGGCAGCGTCATCTTGCCCTCGCGGAAATCGTCGCCCCGGTCCTTGCCCATCTCCGCCGCGTCGGACGAGTAATCGAGCGCATCGTCGACCAGCTGGAACGCGATGCCGAGGTTGCGGCCATAATCGTCGAGCGCCTGCTCCTCCGCATCGCTGCATTCGGCGACCACGGCGGAGATGCGGCTGGCGGCGGCAAACAGCGCAGCGGTCTTCGAACCGATAATGTCGAGATAGCGCTGTTCGCTGGTGGTGATCTTGCGCTGCGCGGTCAGCTGCGCGACCTCGCCCTCGGCAATGATCGCGCTGGCGGAGGAGAGGATTTTCAGCACCTTCAGGCTGCCATCCTCGGTCATCAGTTCGAACGCGCGGCTGAACAGGAAATCGCCTACCAGCACGGTCGCGGGATTGCCGAAGATGATATTCGCGGCGGCCTTGCCCCGGCGCATCTCGCTGCCGTCCACCACATCGTCGTGCAGCAGCGTGGCGGTGTGGAGGAATTCCACCGCGGCGGCGAGCTTGTGATGGCGCGTGCCCTGGTATCCGACCAGCTCCGCCCCGGCGAGCGTCAGCATCGGGCGCAGGCGCTTGCCGCCGCCCGAAATCAGGTGCCCGGCAAGGCGCGGGATCAGCGGAATCTCGCTCTGCATCCGGTCCAGGATCACGGTGTTCACCGCGTTCATGCCGGGGGCAGTCAAAGCCAGCATCGCATCGATCGAAGCGGCAGGCCCGCTGGACGTTTTGGCGAAAGGAACGATCTCGGCGGTCATTGCGGGCATGCTTTGGCCAAGCGGACCGATCCATGCAAGCGCATTAGCAGCATGGCGTGTTGCATGCCGGTCACGATCCGATGCCGTGGTGCGGCTTTCGTGCAGCGCTGGAGCAGCAGGTTGCACATGGATCGACCGCGCGAAACGCGGTAGGGCACTGGGGCAATTCCCGGAGGAACCGCGATGAAAGCCCGCCCCGCCCTCACCCTGTTCGCCACCGCCGCCATCGCCGCGTCGCCATTGGCTGCCGAGACCAGCCTGCGAGGCACCGCGCCGGTCGAAGGCGAAAGCGCAATCGGTGGTTCGGGCATGTGGGTCCTGGCCGGGATCGTGGCCTTGGGGATCGGGCTCGCCGCCTTCACCAACGATGATCCGGTGAGCGCCTGAGCCTTACGAACGCGGCAGCGAGAGCCGCACCAGCAAGCCGCCCAGATCCTCGCTTTCGGCAAGGTCGACCGAACCGCCATAGATCTCAGCCACGTCGCGCACGATGGCGAGGCCCAGCCCGGTGCCGGGCTTGCCCGTATCGAGCCGGGCGCCGCGGTCGAAGATCTCGATCCGCTTTTCTTCGGGAATGCCCATCCCGTCATCCTCGACCCAGATGACACAGCGCCTGTCTTCGGGTTCGGCGTCGATCGTCACGAACACGCTGCCGCCGCCGTACTTGGCTGCATTCTCGATCAGGTTGCCGACAATTTCGTCGAGGTCCTGGCGTTCGATGGAGACGCGCGCCTCCTTCGACCCGTCGATATCGAAGCGCACGTCGGGGTAGAGCCGCTCGACCGCGCGGCGCACGGCCTCCACACTTTCGCGCACCGGCGTCTGCGCATGGCCCACCGCGCGGCGCCCCACCGCGCGGGCGCGGGCGAGGTGGTGGTCGACATGGCGGCGCATCGTGCGCGCCTCGCGGATCACGGTATCGGCCAAGTCGGGGGCATGTGCGGTCGCGGCATTGTTCACCACGGTCAGCGGGGTCTTGAGCGCATGGGCGAGGTTGCCCGCATGTGTGCGCGCTTCCTCTGCCTGCCGCTCGGAGTGCTCCAGCAGCATGTTCAGCTCCTGCACCAGCGGCTGCACCTCCAGCGGCAGCGGATCGGTCACCCGGTTGCTGCC
>NZ_CAXQBM010000044.1:0-4844 GCF_964222115.1 Alteriqipengyuania sp. | reverse complement strand
ACGCGATGCATGAGAGTGACTGGAGTTCAGACGTGTGCTCTTCCGATCTCTGTTTCCCGACTATCTCCAGCAGCTGGAGATGGAGAGCAACGGGAAAAGGGTGACGTCCGAGGGAGAGCCGGTCGACGGGCCGACCGCGCCGATCACCTGGGGCGGGGTGGGGACGGACGCGCAGCACGCAGTGTTCCAGCTGCTCCACCAGGGCACGCACCTGATCCCGGTCGACTTCATCGCGAGCATCGCACCCGGCGACGCGCTCGACCCCGCACATCACCGTATCCTGCTGACCAACTGCTTTGCGCAGGGCGCCGCACTGATGGCGGGCGGCAACATGAGCGCCGACGGCAAAGACCCGCCGCGCGAATTCCCCGGCGATCGCCCGTCCGCGACTATGCTGTGCGACGATCTCGACGCGGCGACTTTGGGCGCGCTGATTGCCTTCCACGAACACCGCACCTTCGCGAACGCCGTGCTGACGGGGATCAACCCCTTCGATCAGTTCGGCGTCGAGCTGGGCAAGAAGATGGCCAAGGACATCGAAGGCGGCGCAGCGGAGTTCGATGCGAGCACGCGGGCGCTGTTGGAGGCGAGCGGGTTGGGATAGCGTACATCCGCATGACGAAGGCCCTTGCTCTAATAATCGCACTGGTAGGCGCGTCCATGTTTTGGTTGGCGGCCGGCGGCGCGCGTTGGCTTCAGGAAAGCAAGGATGAGCGAGCTCTTTTCGCCAAGCTCGCAGCAGCGATCGACGGAGGGCCGACCGCCGAGAAGGTAGAGGCGCAATTCGGGCCATTCACCGAGTATTCCAAATGTCCCTGCCCATCGGACCAGAAGAAGATCGGTCAATTGACGTTCGATGCTGATTTGCGCGGCGATGCAGATGAAGTCATCTTTATTGCCGAGCATTTTGAGAATTCATGCATCAGCATAGCCCATGCGGTGGCGCGGTTTGATCTGGAACCGGCGCATCAAGGCTGCTTACACGGAGGCTGTTGGTATCGCAGTCGGCAATATGACTGGGGAATCATTGGGTTCGGTATAGATGATCCCGACGCGCAATGTGCCTCGTCAGTCGTGATCAACTCGGAGAAATACCAAAGGCTTAAGACATTTTAGCTCGTCGCTGTTTGGCCCCAAGATTACCTACCGGGCTGAGCATACCTGTTAGCCTGAAGGGTTAGAGTGACCCCACCGGCCTATCCTGTTACACCCACCAGCATGAAACGCTGGTTCGCCCGCCGGTATCTCGACCTGCTCGGGTCGATCTACATCTATAACGAGCATCGCGGGTACACCGCGCTCGACCGGGTGCTCGAAGCCGTGAAGGCCAAGCATCCCGAGGAGACCGAGTTCATTGCTGCGGTCGAAAAGCACCGCGCGGACGAGCGCAAGCACTACGTCATGTTCAAGCGCTGGTTCGAATTGCGCGGGCAAATGCCCATCGCGCTCGACCGGGCGTTCGGCCATATCGACCGCTTCATCGAGATCACCTTCGGCACCCCGATCGACAGCCTCGACACCAAGGCGATCGTTGCCAGCGACGACCTGTTCGAACGGCTGTGCCGCGTGGTTTCTCTGACCGAGAAACGCGGGCTGAAACAGGTCGATATCCTGCTCACCAAGCCGGTCGTGCGCAACGACAAGGCGCAGCTGCGCATTTTCGAGGTGGTCCACGTGGACGAGCCCAGCCATTTCGAGCCCTACGACAAGTGGCTGGCCGACAATGCCCGCCGCCAGCCCAGCCGCCGCGAGCGGTGGATAGACCGGATGATCCATTCCGAACTGCTGTTCATCAAGCTGCCGCTGCTGTTCCTGTGGTTCGGTGCGCCGCGGCGCAAGGAATGGGCCGATGTGGGCGAGAGCAACCCGCGGCCCCGGCCGATCCGTCCTCAACTGGCGACTGCCCCGGAATGAATTTGCCTTCGGAGGGAATGGCCAGCGGGCAAACGGCGCTTGATCTCGGGCACTGGGTCGCGCGCTTCTTCAACCGCCGCGTGGGCGGGATGCTGTGGCGCAACACCGTGGTCAGCTGCAGTGTCTTCGTGCTGGGGCTGGGCGTGCTGTGGGCGCTGGTCGAATATGCGGGCATGGACGAAGTGATTGCGGCGGGGGTCGGCTTCCTCGTCGCCAACACATTGCACTACCTGCTGGGGCGCTACTGGATCTTCGCCGAATCGCAGCGCAAGCTCGCCAGCGGATATGCGATCTTCCTGATCAATGCAGGCGTCGGCCTGGCGGTCACGATGGCGCTGTTCTGGCTGCTCATCACTTTCACTCCGATGCACTACCTGCTGGTGCGGATCATAGTATCGGTATTTGCCGGTCTGCTGGTGTTCGCGCTCAACGCAGCGGTCAATTTCCGGCAGGTCTAGCGCTGGTTCGCAGGCCTATTCGTCGAGGGTGCGGTCCTTGTGGCCGAGGCCCTTCTCGACCATCCGCATGACCGAGATCATTATCAGGCTGGTGATACCCAGGACGAGAACCAGTGGCCACTGGCCTAGCCCACAGGCCAGCCCGATGACTGTTGCCAGCCACAGGTGAGCAGCGGTGGTCAGGTTGTGCACCTTGCCGCGGCTGAACACAATCAGCCCCGCACCCACGATGCCGATGAAACCTGCCGCCGCCTCGAACATGCGCAGCGGGTCGACGCGTGGCGCATCGAGCTGGTTGTAAAGCGCCATGACGGACACGGCCATGCCCGCCGCTGCGACACAGACAAGGCCGTGCGTGCGCATTCCTGCCGCGTGGCCGCGCCATTCGCGATCGAAGCCGACCACCAGGCCCAGCACCGCAGCAACGCCAAGGCGCAGCACGATTTCCAGATCCAGCATTGAAATCGGGATGGGAGAATTCAGGTCCATAGACCTATCGAGCGTTTCGCTGCGCGTTTTGTTTCACGGAGGGTGGGGGAGGGGCGTTTAGCCGGCAGCCTGCGCACCTTCCACATTCACCAGCCTCAGCTGCGCGAAATCCTGCGGACGGTTGTCGGCCAGCCATTCGAGCATGCCTTCGCGGATATCGCAGCGCAGATCGAACAGGGTGGGCGAATCCTTCGCGCTCATCAGCAGGCGCACCTCGATCGAATCGCGTGTAGTCTCCGTCACCTGCACCACTCTAACCCGGCCATCCCAACGCTCGTTATCTTCCACTTGGCGGAAGAACTCTTCTCGAATCGGGCCGATCTTCGCCTTCGGGTCGAGGTGGAGGAACACCGTGCCGAGCAGGTTGGCGGTCTGCTTCGTCCAGTTCTGGAAAGGCTGTTCGAGGAAATAGCTGGTCGGCACTACCAGTCGCCGCTCGTCCCAGATCTTCACCACCACATAGGTCGTGCGAATATCCTCGATCCAGCCCCATTCGCCTTCGAGCACGACCGCATCGTCGATATTGATAGGCTCGGTCATGGCCATCTGAACGCCAGCGATCAGCGATTTGAGCGCGGGCTGGGCGGCGGCGCCCACGGCCAGCCCCGCAAGCCCCGCCGATGCGACCAGCGACAGGCCGATATTGCGTACACCCGGTATCGCGAGCAGCATCAGCCCGACCGTGACGAATACGATGATGAAGGTCGCGATGCGACTGAACATCGTCAGCTTGGTGCGTTTGCGCCGCGCCTTGAGGTTGTCCGCCACCGATATGTCGGCCTTCAGCTTCGCCGCCTCGACCAGCGCCCGAAGCACTGCGAGCGCAATCCAGCCGACCACTGCGGGAAGCACGAAGGCTGCGATCCGCGCCCAGATTTCGTCGAGCTCGGGCACCTCACGTGCGGCGACGATAAGCGCGACGATGATGGTGGCGAGCCGGGTCGGGCCGCGCAGCGCGCGCACCACAATGTCGTCGGAATCGGCTTCGGTGCGTGTCGCCACCCGCTGGAGCACGAGGAATATCGCGCCGTGGATCACTATGGCGGCAAGTATCGCGATACCGGCGGCAATCGCTGCCTGCGCCGGATCGGCGAGCAGCCGCGTGCTTACGTCGATGGATTCGCTGATCGGTTCGATCATGCTACGCCTCCCATGGATGTCCTATTGTGCAACGCAGCAAAGTCCGATGCGTTTCGATAGTGCCGCATTAGATTGACTTTTTCGCTGCGCTGCACCACATGATCCCCATCGAAGCGCGCGCCAGCGTGAAGCGAGCGGCCAGACAGAGCCCCTCCCGGCAGCCCTTCGGTCCATTTTCCAAGAGACTTCCCTTTTCACGCGGGTCGTTTTGACAACCCCGCGATAGCGCGCGCCTGCTGTACGCATGGCGCGGCGCGAACCGCATATTTGCGAGTCACATACTCATGACAAAATTTTCAGACCTCGGGCTGTCGCAGCCCGTCCTCCAGGCTCTCGATCTCAAGGGCTACGACGAGCCTACGCCGATCCAGGCGCAAGCAATCCCGCCGGTGCTCGAAGGGCGCGACCTGCTCGGCATTGCGCAGACCGGCACCGGCAAGACCGCCGCGTTCATGCTGCCCAGCATCGATCGCCTTCGCGACGCCGACAACCAGACGCCGTTCAAATCGTGCCGCATGCTGGTGCTCGCGCCGACGCGCGAACTCGCGGGCCAGATCGCGCAGAGCGCCAAGGATTACGGCGCGCTTGCGGGTCTAAAGGTCCATTCGATCGTCGGCGGAACTTCGGTCAACAAGGATCGCAACAAGCTGCACCGCGGTACCGACATCCTCGTCGCGACGCCGGGCCGCCTGCTCGACCTGATCGACCAGAAGGCTTTTCGCCTCGACGGCGTGGAAATCCTCGTCCTCGACGAGGCCGACCAGATGCTCGATCTCGGCTTCATCCACGCGCTGCGCCGCATCAGCGAGCTCGTGCCGGATGACCGCCAGACGCTCTTCTTCA
>NZ_CAXQBM010000043.1:0-11933 GCF_964222115.1 Alteriqipengyuania sp. | reverse complement strand
CACGAGTTCCTGTTCGGCCTTGGCGACCTCATCTTCGTCGCTGTCTTCATCTTCGAGCACGGCGGCGACGCGGTCGTAATCGGCCTCAAGCTCGCCGAGCTCCTGCGTTTCCTGCTCGGTCATCGGTGCAGGTTCGCAAGGCAAGCGGCTCATACCTTCGACAAGGTCATGGCTGACATAGTTGCCAAGGGTCGGCCGAACCCAGGCGAGGCCATATTCGATCGCGACCTTTTCTGCGGCTTCTTCCATGGCCTTGTGTGCGAGGTCTTCGAGCAGCGCGACATCGATCCAGCTCTCGCTGGCGTCATCGTCGAACAGTTCGCGCTCAATCCGGCCGCCTGCGGCGAGATAGGCATCGCGTCCGACAAGCACGGCCCGCGGATCGGAACCACGCACCGTGGCATCAAGCACCATGCGGCGGATCGTGTCAGGCGTGATCTGGTACCAGGCATCCTGCAGCTCGGCATAGACATGCGCCTGGCGCTCGACGTCGGAGATCGCGCCGTAGGCCTTGGCCATGTCGAGCGTGATCGTGCCTTCGGCGAGCGCTTCGAAGACGCAGGGTGCCAGACTTGCCAAACGCAGGCGCCCTTCGACGAACCGGACGGTGAGGCCGAAGCGTCGCGCTACGTCTTCCGTCGTAGCTCCTGCTTCGATGATGGAGGCGAAGGCCTGCGCCTCGTCGGCCGGGTTCATCGCGAGTCGCTGGAAGTTCTCGGCGAGGCTGGCTTCGCGCACTTCGCTTTCCTCGCCTTCGATCACGAGGCAGGTGACTTCGTGCGTGTCAGGCAAGGTGCCCTCTTCGGCCAGCGCCTGCAGCGCGGCGAGACGGCGACCGCCGGCCTCGACTTCGAATTTGCCGCGCTTTCCTTTGCGCACGACGAGGTTCTGCAGCAGGCCGCGCGCAGCAATGTCTGCCCGCAGCTGGAGGTCGGCCAGCACGTCGCTCGACTTGCGAACGTTGCGCGGGCTCGGGACGAGCTTCTTCAAGGGAATCGAATGGATCATGGGTGTTCTCCTGATGGAATGAAGGCGCAGGTGAGGATCACGAGGCCCACAAGCCCAAAGGGCTCCCTCCACTCTCATTCTGAGATTGGGGTCTGCCCTAAGGATCAGGCGGCAAGCGCGGGGAGGACCGACGAGGCTCTCGACACCGGGACGAACAGCCGCGTGCGGTAGCGGATGATCTCGGTGAAGCAGCCCTTGTTCTTGTACCAGTCGAGCCGATCGGGGGAGAAGCCGATCAGTTCAAGGCGCTGTTCGCCGCCGACCAGCGAGCGTTTCACGGTGAGTGGATCATGGCTAGCAAGGCCCAGCGGTTTGCCGCTGGCAATCACAAGCGCGCCGATCTGTTCTGCCGATGGTCCGGTAACCCCGGATAGACCAAAGGTATCGGCGATCGCAGCGAGATCGATATCGAGCACTTCGCGACCGATGATCGACTGACCATCTTCGGCAACGAGCCGGGTGACCCGAACATGATCGCCTGGGAGGCGCTTCCAGACCGGAAGCAGAAGTCCGGTAGCGAAATGGACTCGCTCAGTGACCGGTGATTTGGCCGCCTCTTCTTCCTCGGCCCGCCAGGCGCTGGTGAACGCAGAGACGCCAATTTCCTCCCAGTGGCTCTCAGCGAGTGCCTCAAGGGTCCAGTTCGCGGACTTGAGCGGGCGCAGCAGGCGCCTGCGTTCAATCACGGCCCCGTCGTCGGCGATGAGGCGACGGGCTGGAACCGACAGCGCGACCTTGCCTGACCGCATATTGCGCATCGGGATCGCGTGCCGACTGCCGATCTCGTGCATCCGCACCAGGCGCTGCAATTGCAGAGGCCGAAGGTGCCTCGTCACTTCGAGCGAGACGAGGCGGGTCTCGGCTCGGGTCACGGGATCGGTGCGCAGGAGTTCATCTGCCAGGACCGTAAAATGATCGACCCTCACGGTTTCCAGTCCCTGGTCGAGCGTTCCGGCCTCGCGCGCAGCTTCGATCCGCGCTTCGACAAGTCCGAGATACTCCTCGAAGATCGCGTTCTGGAGCGCGATCGGCAGCGCAAGAATGCGGTTGAGCCAGCGTTGGATCGTGGGGAGATTGTCGGTCAGTCCACCATCTGGACTTTCGAGCCGGAGGCCCGTTCGCTCGACGAAGTTGCCGAATGTGGTGGCTTCGAGCCTGCCGTCATAAAGCAGCTGGAACCATCGGGTGAGCGCGTCGCGCGCATAGTCGCTTTCGAGATTGTCTGCCGGGTCGAACAGGTTTTGTCCGCCGGTCTGGCGCTGGCCGCGCGTCAGCGCGCCTAATGCGTCGAGCCTTCGCGCAATGGTCGATATGAACCGGCGCTCGCCCTTCACGTCGGTGGTTACCGGCCGGAACAGCGGAGCCGAGGCCTGGTTGGTGCGGTTGGTACGACCGAGACCCTGGATAGCGTTGTCGGCGCGCCAGCCCGGCTCGAGCAGGAAATGGACCCGGCGTTGCTGGTTCCGGCAGCCGAGGTCGGCATGGTAGGAACGCCCCGTACCGCCCGCATCCGAGAAGACCAGGATGCGCTTGGTCCCTTCCATGAAGCTTTGGGCTTCGGCGACATTGGCGCTGGGGCTACGCCGTTCGAGGCGCTGCTCACCATCGCGGCCCAGGACAAGCCTGCGGGTCCGGCCCGTGACTTCGGCCACGGCGTCGGTTCCGAAATGTTCGATAATCGCATCGAGCGCAGTGGCGATGGGCGGCAGTGCGCAAAGCTGTTCGATCAGCGCATCGCGCGCAGCAATTGCGCGCGGGCAGAAAACGGGATTGCCCTCTCCGTCGCTCATCGCCTCGGAGCGAAGATTGCCGTCCTCGTCGGCGAAGACCTGCATCAATCGTATCGGGAAGCTCTTCGTAAGGTAGTCGATGACGTATTCACGCGGGGACAGATCGATATCGAGAGCTTCGCGTTCTTCCACGGTAAGGTCGGCAAGGCGCCGGTCGAGCATGGCCTCGGCGGTCGAGACCAGCTGCACGACAACCGAATGCTCTTCGCCAAGCGCTACTTCCATCGCGGGGATCAGGCTCGGCAATTTCATCGAAAGCAGGAGCTGGGCAAAGAAGCGCTGCTTGGTGCCTTCGAAGATCGATAGCGCCGCAGTCTTGGCATTGCGGTTGAGCGTGTCGCCGCTGTCCTCGTCGACCACGCGGGTTGCTTCGAGCGCCGCTTCGAGGTTGCGGTGGATGATCGCCCAGGCATCAGCATAGGCATCGTAGATCCGTACCTGTGCTTCGGTCAGGCTATGTTCGAGGATGTCGTACTCGACCCCGGCGAAGGACAGCGCACGGGCAAGATAGAGGCCCTGGGCCTTGAGATCACGGGCGACGAGCTCCATCGCCGCGACGCCGCCAGCGCGGATCTCGGTCATGAATGCCTCGTGGGTCGGAAAAGCGGTCTCGGGTCCCCAAAGGCCGAGGCGGGAAGTGTAACCGAGGTTGGCAATATCCGAAGCGCCAGTGGCAGAAGCATAGAGCACGCGGGCGCGCGGGAGATGGTTCTGCAGCCTGAGGCCCGCCATCCCTTGTTCGGAGCCCTTGGCCTTGCCGCGGAGTGAAGAGCCCCCGAGCGCATTGGCCATGGCGTGGGCTTCGTCGAAAGCGATCACGCCATCGAAATCCTCGCCCGCCCAGGCAAGGATCTGGTCGAGCCGCGTATCGTCGGCGCGCCCCGAGCGCAGCGTCGGGTAGGTGACGAAGAGAATGCCTTCGGACATCGTGACGGGCTGGCCGAGTTTCCAGCGCGAGAGCGGCTGGAGATCGAGCGGCAGCCCGCCAAGCGCTTCCCAGTCGCGGCGTGCATCTTCGAGCAGCGCCTCGTTCTTGGTGATCCAGACATGGCGGCGCTCGCCTGCGAGCCAGCGATCCATGATGACTGCGGCGATCTGTCGTCCCTTGCCCGCTCCGGTTCCGTCGCCGAGGAAGAAGCCCTGTCGGTAGGCGTGCCCATTCCCCGACAATTCGAGCGAGGTGCCTTCCTGGCTGACCTTGAAGCGCCCCGGGAGATCGCGTGCGAATGCCTGGGCAGCATAGACCAGTGTCTCGCATTGCGCTTCGGACAAGAGGCCATTGGCCTGCCAATTTGCGGGGAGACGCGGGCTAACGTTCGGCTGCGGAGCCGCAACCGACCCCATGGCGACCGATTCCACGAGTGGGGTGGGATGAACCGGCGCGCCTTCGAAAGCGATTCGGCTTGGCCGGTAAGGTAGGTAGATGCCTGTCTGTTCGGGCACCGGCGCGGGTTCGGCGAGGACCGAATAGGTGAGGTCGATCGCATTCGCTGCGGCTTTTGATGTCGCTGCGAAAGGCGCCAACGGCCGGACCGGCGTGCGTTGGTTCGAAGTCTTGCCAACGAGGCGCAATGGTTTTCCGACTGGCAGGCGATGGAGGTTGGCGGATATATTCGCCCTTGGCGAAAGCTTCGTGACAAGCGCGTGGAGCGCGATCAGGTCGCAGGTATCCCCGTTGATTGCGGGCGAAGACGCAGTCGGCGTCTTGTCGATGACGACCAGGCGAACGGCAATCCCCGTCCCTGTCCGGCGAAACATCTGCTGCAAGCGAACATGGAGGAGCAGCGACGCTTCTTGCTGTGACTTGGCGAAAGTGGAAGCATCGAAGCCTTCGGGCATGATGGCGACTATCCTTGCGCCACTGGCCGCGGCCCGGATTGCACTACGAAGGTGGCGCTGCGCCGTCTCGCCATCCTTGCCGCGTTCTTGGCTACGCGCGAACGGCGGATTCATCAGGACGACCGACGGAATGGGGCCGCGATGCAGGTCGGCGATCAGTTCCCCGTCATGCGCAGTGATCGTGGCCGAAGGGAAGATGTGGGCCAGACCATCTCGTCTTGCCGGATCGATCTCGTTGAGGAGCAGCGAAGCATTCTGGAGGGAGCTCCAGAGAGCGAGGGCGCCATTGCCGGCGGATGGTTCGAGGAGTGTGTCTTGCGCGCATAAAGCTGCAGCCTTCGCCATCAGCCAAGCCAGCATCGGCGGGGTCGAGAACTGCTGGAGCTCGACCTGTGTTTCGCTGCGCACATGCCGCGGCGGCAAGGCTGCTTCGAGCCAGTCGAGCCGCGCGTCGGCTTCGTGCACGCTTGTTGCCAGATCGATGCATGAGGACTCCCTAAGCCAGAGCAGTGCGCCGATCTCGACCGCGGTGTTGTAGTCATCGATGGTCCAGGCGCTTCCCCAGTCCGGGGTGCCGGTCTCTTCGGCGAACAGCCCGGAAATGTCGGCACGGGTAAGATGCCGTCCCGAAGCGAGTAGTTCGGCAACTCGGGTGCCGATAGCGTAGGCCAAAGGCATTGACGGCAACTGCTCGCCGGTGGGAAACAGGTCTGATTGAAACATGGCAATTCGTCCTCCTGATGAAGGCATCGGGACACGCCCTCTGCCGGATCAGGAATTCGAGAAGCCCTCTCTCCTCTACGGCGCCGCCTTGCGGCGCAGCCATGCCGTGAGTTCGTCGTTCCAATCGGTGTCGCGTGATGACGGTTTGCGGACATGTACCGTGCGTCCATCGCAAGCATAGGCGGACAGGCCACGCGACGCAGCCAGCTCGCCGCCAGCGTCGTGATCGACGAAGAGATGAAGCTCGGTCACGCTCTCGGGCACACTGACGAGGCCGAAGCGCTCATTCCCGAGGGTCGCCCAGACGGGGACACCGGTGAGAGCATAAGCCGACATTGCGCTTTCAATGCCTTCAGCAAGGCCGAGCTTGCCAGAGGCCGGAGCGAAGAGGCGGACAGCAGATTCACCGAGCGCGCCAAGCGCGCGTTTCGGCTTGTCGAAAGCGGCCTTGGTATTGCCCGAAAGGAACGTGCGATGGACGGCGACCGGCCCCTCGTCGAGGCTGACTGCCGCGATCAGGGCGGGCAAAAAGCGGGTCCGTCCTTTTGGACCAAGCGGCGTTCGTGGATGGAAGCGGAGCGCTGGAGATGCGGCGAGGATGCCGCGGCTCTCAAGATATTCCTTTGCCGGACTGGCACGCAGTGGCTGTGCATCGCGCCAGATCCTCAGCGCTGCCGCCGAGGGTTTGCGGGTGCTGGTCGGTTCGGGGCCGTTGGTGGTCGCAGAAGCTGAAAAAAGCGCCGGTGCCTCGAATCCTTCACGCGCCAATGCAGACAACACGCTCTGCTGATCGCATCCCGCAAAGCAATGGAAGAGGATGGCCTGTCGGCCGAGCGACACACCGAGTGACGGCGTGCGATCATCATGCGCAGGGCAGCAGGCCATGCCCTTGGTGCCGGACCACTTGCCGCCCCGGCTTTCGCAGATCTTGCGGGCGGTGTCCTCAAGCGAGGTACGTGACAGGGTTGAATTCGAAACGGGCATACCGGCTCCATCGCCTCACAATTGCCCCTCCAACCGACCCTCTCTCCTCTCGGATAAGCACGCAAAAAAGCGTTTTCCTACACCTATTTGTTCTATTTATGTTCTCTTGCAGATCGAGGCAAGGTGAAAGGTTATGCGATGCGAATGTATCTGGTGGCCTGCGGTTGCGGTGCGCTAGCGATTGCGATAGCGATAGCGATTTCCGGGTCTGCGCGGGCGCGGGAGTTTCAAGTCTTCGACCATGACCTCAGCAAAGTTGAGGTTACAACCGACAAAGGTCT
Source organism: Alteriqipengyuania sp. (assembly GCF_964222115.1). Taxonomy (NCBI): domain Bacteria; kingdom Pseudomonadati; phylum Pseudomonadota; class Alphaproteobacteria; order Sphingomonadales; family Erythrobacteraceae; genus Alteriqipengyuania; species Alteriqipengyuania sp. Next base: position 5,308 of record NZ_CAXQBM010000043.1, on the reverse strand, counting down.
TGGCTTTAACCCGACTGCAATCGACTTGGCCAAACCAGAAGGCGGCAAGGCTTATATCGATAGAAGCTTCAAGGAAGCTTTGTACGAGCCACTCATCCGGCAAGCTGAAGCGCGATACCAATTACCGCCTCGACTGCTTCAGGCCCTGATTTGGCAGGAATCGCGGTTCAACCCGATGGCGATCAGTCCGGCTGGCGCCGCTGGTCTCGCTCAACTGATGCCGGGAACGGCAAGAGAACTCGGTGTCAGCAATCGCCACGATCCGGCTCAGAACATCGACGGTGGCGCGCGGTATCTGAAGCAGATGCTAGAGCGCTTTGGTGCGATCCATCTCGCGCTGGCCGCCTACAACGCTGGACCCGGCGCCGTGTCGCGAGCCGGCGGGATACCGAAAAATCGGGAAACGCCTGGATATGTGAAGAGCGTTATCGACCGATGGATGGCATACAGCTCGATATGACTACGAATCGGAAAAGGATCAGCGGACGGCTCGAGCATCTTCCTCGGGGAGCTGCAATTGTAACCGATGCCGGTGATCACTGGGTTCTTGAAGACTATGAACCCTCAAACGATGACTTCGGATTTGAAGTTACCGCAGAGGGTATTGTCGTCGGGTTCGACCGGCTTCGCGTCGAATGGCTTGGTCAGGTGTCCGCTTAGGAGCAGGTCAAGCGGCCCTCAAGACCGCAATGTTTTGCGGCTTGCCGCCGATGGAGTCGAGGAAGTCTGCCCAATCCTGCAACATTGCACGCCGAGGAGCGAGATATTCGGCAGCATTGTATGCTCCGCGAACTTCGTTTTCTTCGCTGTGTGCCAATTGCAGTTCGACCCAGTCTTCATGATATCGACGGATCCACATCGGGGGATCGCCGACCTCGACAAGCTGCTCATTCGCCCAGGTGCTCGCCAGACCCCTGAAGCCGTGAACAGTTTGCCGCCCGTGGTAACCGAGCCGATAGAGGCCATAGATCATCGTATTCTCTGAGAGCGGCATCTTGGGCTTCTGGCCTGGAAAGACGTATTTACCTTCGGACTTGCTGATCAAATCCTGAGCAAGAGAAGCGGCTTGTCGCGACAGTGGCACGATATGCTCGCGGCCCATTTTCATCCGGTCAGCGCCAATGCGCCATACTGGTGAAGGTCCACCCATATCTTCGAACTCGTGCTTCTTGGCGAATCGAAGCTCCTTCGTCCGCACCCATGTAAGAAGAGCGAAATTCAATGCTGCCCGGGTAATCTCGGAGCGTCTCTCACCCTCTTCTTGATATTGCCCGATCTTAATCATCAGCTCGGGTAGCTGCGCGAGAGGTAGCTTCGCCATATGCTTGACCCGAGGCCGTGGCTTCAGTGCCCCGCGAAGATGCGCAGTAGGGTCGGAATCACAAAGGCCGCTGGCAATAGCGAACTGGAACACCTGTCCAATACATTGCTTTGCCCGCCGACTGATGTCGAGCGCGCCGCGCTCTTCGATTTTCCGAATGACCTTTAGCACTTCTGGTGGAGTGATCTCATGCATCATGAGCTCGCCCAAGTCAGGAAACACATCCTGGTCCATGCGTGACCAGACACGCTTCGCATGCGCGGGATCGAGACTACTTGCTCTGTTCTGATGCCACATGGTGGCGATCGCCCTGAAGGTCTTGGCCTCTTCGAAGTCCCGACCCGGTTTGTGGACCATCGGGTCCCTGCCCTCAGCCAGCACACCTTTGGCAACTTTCTTGAGTTCTCTTGCTGCCGCTATTCCTACTTCGGGATAGGCGCCGAAAGAAAGCAGCTTCTCCTTACCGTGGTAACGGTATTTCAGCCGCCAGAGCTTCGAGCCGTTCTTTTGAACAAGGAGGAATAGACCCTCCCCATCCGCAAGCTTGTATGGGCGCTCTGCCGCCTTCGCTTTTTTGATCTGAATCTCACTCAAGGCCATTGGGGGTATCGCTCCTTTTCGCTACCCCCGGAAAATACCCCCAAAATACCCCCACACCAAATCCGGCTTCAAGCGAATGCAAGCGCACGCAAGCGGACGCGAATCGCTCACATCATTCTGTTTTAATTGAATTTTGCGGATGCATGCGGCCCCAAGCGAACCCATGCGGATTCGAGAATGGTAGCGGAGGAGGGACTCGAACCCCCGACACGCGGATTATGATTCCGCTGCTCTAACCACCTGAGCTACTCCGCCCCAGTTTTCGGCCTTGGGGGCCCTGCCGGAACCCTTGGCTCGACGGCAGGCGGCGCTCTTACGGTGGGCGCGCGGCCCGGTCAAGGCGCGTGTTCAGCGCTTCCTACGCACGCGCCTTTCCGCGAAAATTCACGTCTTCCACCACTTCCCACGGCCCGCCCCTGTAGCGATGCAGAGCGAGCCCGCGAAAGACGAAAGGCTTCTCCACGATCTGCGGCGCAAGTTCGGTCTGCAGCGCCTGCGCCTCGCGCTTCGAAACCTTGTTCTGCACCGTTATATGGAGCCGTTTGCCACCCGCATCCTGCTGCGTCAGCATGCCGTGGAAATGCTCGGCAATCATGGCGCGCAGCCGCAGCATTCCTTCGCTTGCCAGCCGGATCGCGGTTCCGCCGCCAAGGTTCAGGAGGCCCGTAATGCGCGCATCGACCGGCGCAAACTCCCCGGCAAGCTGCCGCATGTGCTGAATTACCTCCCGCTCGCAGAAACCCGGCAGCGCGTGGAATAGCGTGACATGGGCGGCAAGATAGTTGCGCTCTGGCGGGAAATGCGCCTTGCGCAGCTCGGTCGCCCAGCCCTGCAATCCGTCGGGCAATTGAGCCGTGAGGATGAGCGGAGCGTTGTCTTCTATCACTTGGCCGAACCTAAAAACCCCAAGACCAAACCTGAGCGCCCACTTTTTGTGACCAAGTGACTACATTTCTCCGCGCTCGCGGCGCAGCTTGTACCACTCGGCCACGTTCGCGTTGTGCTCTTCCAACGTCTCGGCAAACACGTGCCCGCCCGATCCGTCGGCAACCATGAACAGCGCGTCGGTCTGTGCCGGATCGAGCACCGCCGCGATCGATTCACGCCCCGGATTGGTGATCGGCCCCGTAGGCAGGCCGACGCGGGTATAGGTGTTGTAGCCATTAACCGCAGCGATCTCGGACTGGCGGATACGGCGGCCCAGCGGCTTGCCCTTGGTGATCGGATAGATGATCGTAGGATCCGCCTGCAGCAGCATGCCTTCCTTGACCCGGTTCGAATAGAGGCCGGCAACCATGCGCCGTTCCTCGGGCACACCGGTTTCCTTCTCCACGATGGCAGCGAGGGTCACTGCATCCTCGATATTGTCGACCGCGATGCCCGGTTTGCGCTTGGGCCAGGCTTCGGCGAGGTAGTTGCGCATTGCCGCCTGCATCCGGGCGAGCACCGCGGCGCGATCCTCTCCTCGCTCGAAGTCATAGGTATCGGGCAGCACGCTGCCTTCCTTGGGCACCGGAATTTCGCCGGACAGCAGATCTTCCGCCATCAGTGTCTCGTAAACGAGGATCGAAGGCATCCCCTCCGGGATCGTCACGAAACGACGGATAACCTCGCCATGCTGCAAGGTATCGAGGATGGTTGCCGGGCTGGCCCCGCCGGGTAGCAGGAATTCGCCCGCTTTGATCGGATCGCCGCTGCCGAGAATCTTCGCCCGCAGCAGGAAGGCATCCTGACTGCCGATCATGCCGTTCCCTTCCAGTTGCCCTGCAACCGATGTCAGCGTGGAGCCCGAGCGGACAATAAACGACGTGTCTTCGCGAGAAGGCCCGTCGCCGTACCAGCCCCAAGCGAACCAGCCGCCGGCAAGCGCGATGGCGACCAGCACCAGTGCAACGAAAGCGCGGATCACTAGTCGATCTTCCGCATGACGAGGCTGGCATTCGTGCCGCCAAAGCCGAAGCTGTTGTTGAGCACTGCCTGCACTTCGCGCTTCTTCGCCTCGTGCGGCACGAGGTCGACGCCTTCCGTCCCATCGTCGGGATCGTCGAGATTGAGCGTCGGCGGCACGATCTGGTCCCGAATGGCGAGGATGCAGAAAATGCTCTCGACCGCTCCGGCGCCGCCCAGCAGGTGCCCGATGGCAGACTTCGTGCTGGACATCGACGCACCGCCCAGGTCGTCACCGAAAACCCGCTTGGCGGCGGCGAGTTCGATGGTGTCGGCCATCGTGCTGGTGCCGTGTGCGTTGATATAATCAATGTCGGAGGGCTCCAGTCCCGCCTTGCGCAGCGCCATTTTCATCGAAAGTTCGGCACCCTTGCCCTCGGGGTGCGGCGCAGTGACGTGATACGCATCGCCCGACAGGCCGTAGCCAACGACTTCGGCGTAAATCTTGGCACCGCGTGCCTTGGCATGCTCGTACTCTTCCAGCACCACCACGCCCGCGCCCTCGCCCAGCACGAAGCCTTCGCGATTGCGATCATAGGGGCGGCTGGCCTGTTCGGGCCGATCGTTGAACCCGGTGTTTAGCGCGCGGGCCTGGGCGAAGCCTGCGATACCGAGCGGGTTGATGGTCGATTCCGAACCACCCGCCAGCATGATGTCGGCATCGTCGTCGCGGATCATGCGCGCTGCGTCGCCGATGGAATGCGCCCCGGTAGAACATGCGGTCACCACCGCATGATTGGGGCCCATCAGGCCATACCGTATGGAGACCTGCCCGCTGACGAGGTTGATGATCCGCCCATGGACGAAATGGGGGCTGACCCTGCCGGGGCCACGCTCATGCAGGTTGACCGATTCGTATTCGATCCCTGGCAGGCCGCCGATACCCGCACCGATGGAAACACCGGTACGCTCCTTGGTGGCCTGGTCCATTTCGGTCAGCCCGGCATCCTCGATCGCTTGGCCTGCCGCATCGAGGCCATACACGATGAAGGTATCGACCTGGCGCTGCACCTTGGGATCGACGCGCTTGTCGGGATCGAATCCCCACTCATGGTCCTTGCCCTTTACCTCGCAGGCAATCGTAGCCTTCTGGTTGGACGCATCGAACCGGGTGATCGGCCCGGCCCCGCTTTTGCCTGCGATAAGGTTCGACCAAGAGGTTTCGACGTCACCGCCCAGCGGGGTGACTAGGCCAAGTCCTGTTACGACAACGCGGCGCATAAACTTCTCCAAAAGCAGCACAGGCCCGGCCCGCTTACCGGGTCGGGCCTGCAAATGGCGGCGGACAAATGCCGCCGCAAGAGCATTGGGGGGTTAGCCCTTGTGCTCTTCGATATACTTGGTGGCATCGCCAACGGTGCTGATCTTCTCAGCCGCATCGTCGGGGATTTCCACACCGAACTCTTCTTCGAACGCCATGACCAGCTCGACGATGTCGAG
>NZ_CAXQBM010000042.1:0-5147 GCF_964222115.1 Alteriqipengyuania sp. | reverse complement strand
AGCGGTTCGGACCCGGGGGCGGTACCCGGCGGCTCCACCAGACTTCCCTCATTGGGGGCGAATGGGGCCGAAACAGGATCGACGAACGTCTAAAGGGGTTTGCTTTGTCCCGGTGAGGTACCACCGTTATCGGTCCGAAACGTACAGTTGCCAATGACAACCGTGCTCCGGTGGCCGTCGCTGCGTAAGCAGTTGACCTAAACCGATCTTAAGCCCTTGCGCTTAGCCGCGTAAGGCGGGGTTCGCAGGTACCTGGCAACAGAAACCTGCACTCTCTTTTCCCATTGGTAAGAGACTGATTTTCCGTCACTTTAGCTTTCCATTTTTCAGCGGTTTTACAGTTTGTGTGGCGTCTTGTTCACGATACGCCCTCAGTGCAGCTTGCCCGCTAGCCTTGCGATCTGCATAGCGGCAGTAATGCTCGACCATCTCGACCGACATTCCGACCATGTCCGAGATCTGCAATGCGGAGTAGCCACCGACACGCAACCGGATGACCGCGTTGGCACGTAACCCGTGAGGCTTGGCACCTTCGAGCACCGGATGCCGCGCGCGCTCCTGGTCGAAGATCTTCCACATTTGATTCGTGCTAAAGGGTTTGCCGGCGCTCTTCCCCGTCTCCTGCAACAGGTAAGGCCCGGGGCGCCGTTCCCAGGTGCGCATTTCCTGCTCAAGCTCCGGGAAGATCGGGCACCAAGGCCGCACCCCGGTTCTCTTCTGCGGCAAGCTAAAGCCGCCTTCGTCTTCGTCGTTAGGATTGAGCCTCACCACGTCGCTGATCCGCTGGCCGGTGTACCGGCTCAAAAAGTAGAAACGGCGCAGCGCCCCCGTGAAGTGTTCCTCGGCAAATTGCAGCTGCTCTTGGGTCCAGGGCTCATGCCCTTTCCCTTTCGCAAAGGGCACGACGCCGCGCGTCGGGTCGTGTGTCAGGAACTCGACCGGACCGTTAGCCCATGCGGACAGCGCCTTAAGCGCAGACAGGACATTATTGGCGGCACCCGGTTTCTCGGCCCCGATCTTGCGAACCAAGGCATCAACATGCTTGGGGCGCAGCTCTTGCGCCGGCAGGTCGCCCCAAGCCTTGCGAGCCAGCCGCAGATAGCGCCGATACTGCGCTTGCGTGCCTTTGCTCAGCTTGCGCTGAAGCGTCGGCCATGCGGTCTCGTAGGCATCGATCAGGGCGCCCACCGTGTCGGTCGGTGTCGGACCGAAAGCGCCCTGCGCCTGCCGCACCGCATGCCAGAACTCGGGAGTCTGAGGGGTGTCCGGTAGCCGGATGCGATCGCCAGCGTGGGCGGTGCCCCTGCCCTCCTGGTAATAGAAATACTCGCGCCCCCGGGAGCGGACGCGATGAACGTGGCGCGGAAGCTCGACCTTAGACATTGTCCAGGCCTTTAAGGAACTGGTCCACGCCCCCGTTATCCGCCGCTTTGAGGCTCGCCGCCACATCGGCCCAGCACCAGCGCACAGAACCGCCCCATTTCAGGGGCTTGGGAAGCAGTCCGCGTTGGACGTAGCTATCAATCGTGGTTTCGCTCATATCGAGCTCGGCCGCGAGAGTTGCTTTGGACATGTATGATGGCGGGCGATCGCCCGAAGGTGCGTGTTTCCTAGCCATTCGGCGGCCCCCTATGGTCGGGCGAAGCTTCGTGCGTTGCTGCGTCAGAATGCGCGTGGCCAGTTCTGAGAGAGACACGAACGTCAGTTCCTCGCGGCCTTCCCTTTGATCAATCTGCATTTTCATCACGAAGGAAGCTCCCGCGCTTTTTTCTTAGCTCTTCTAGTCGACGGGCCAGCCAAGCATTTCGAACCCAATGGTATTCAAAGCCTCCAAATTGAAGCGTGCGCTGCGAGCGATCTTCGTTTCGGATATACGGGCGAAGCTTTCCCAACGCTCAAATGCGCGTCGTTGGTCTTCTTTGTTCTCATGCTGCTTTACGGCTTCCGCCCACTGTTCGCGCTGGTGAAAACTCAACCACCACCAACCGCCATGAAGCGTAGCAGCTCCGCTCTCTGATAGTTCGAAGTCTCCACCGACAAATTCGGTGTACGGAACTTGGTTCTCCATGACTTTAAGCAAGGTCGCCTCCAGCGTCTGATCCTCGCCGATCCACGGCGGGAGCTCTGCTTCTTTGCCCGGCAAGCGCAAATCAGGCTTGAGGGCACCGAAGTACCGGACATCGCGCGATGCCCGGCTCGGTGACGTGGAAGCTACCCGGCGCGGCACGATGTGATCGACCTCGATAGCCTTGGCGCCGCAACGGCGGCACCAGGGATGCTTTGCCAGGTGATCGGCCCGAAGCTTGCGCCAATCCGCACCCAGCCCCCGCGCGCTCGCGCTCGGTCTGCCCTTGTCGAAGCGAGCTTTCCGCGCAGCATCGCGCTTCGCCTCGCAGGCGCAGCGGGCGCCGTGTGGCACCCGAAACCCGCACCCGCAGAGACGAGGCGCGCGCGAGGGCATCAGGCCACGGGCCGGGTCAGCGGATCGCGGATCGCCACGGCGCCCGCCGCGATCGAGGTGCCGCCGGCCTTGGTCAGCGACAGGCGGACATAGCGCTCAAAGCCCAGATAGCCGAGGCGATAGGTCGAGGCCTCTTCGAGCGTGGCGGGCGCATTCGTCTGAAGCTGTTCCGCGTCTACATCCGCCCAGCCGGTCGAGCCGTCCGGGCTTTCCTGCAGGGTCACACCGAAGTCGCCCGAGCTGGCGATCGCGCCGGTTGCCACGACGAACACAACGCCCTTGCAGGTGATCAGGTCGATCGCCGGCCCTTGAACAGCGGCCGATTGAACGGCCGGCGCCAGTGCCGGAACCGCATCGAGATTGGAATAAAGGTCACGCATGGATCATTCCCCTCAGCTGGTCGCCATCTTGAGCTTGCGGAAGCGCGCCGCTTGCAGGACGCCGCCGCCCACGCGCCGATTGGCATGGATGCGGGTGAGCCCGTTGGTGCGCTGGGTGTAGGGATCGACCAGCACGTCGAGGCCGGTGCGATCGAGGATGCGATAGGCCTGCCAGTCCCCGTAGATGATCGGGAAAGCACCGGCTTCCACGTCCGGCATGTCGACCATTTCGACCACAGGGCGGCCGAGGATGGTCTCGGGCTGACCGGCCTGATAGCTCGGCTGCCACAGGAAGTTGCCCTGCCCATCCTTGAGCTTCCGGATCACGCCCAGCGTCGTGCCGTTCATCGCCCAGGCGCCGCGGTTCCGGTAGGTCGCCGGCAGCGCGTACAGGAGAGTGATCAGCTGATCGGCGGAGAGGTTGGTGGCGTGGCCGTTGAGCGTGTGCTGGATCTCGCTGTTGACCATGAAGCCCTCGGGCTCCAGCGCGCCCTCGCCCCAGACAAAGGCGGTCGCTTCCTTCTTGCCGAAGTCCTCGGCCAGCGCGCTCCGCACCTCGGTCTCGGCTTGCGGCGCATCGGCCAGAAGGCGATTCGAGATATCCACGAACGTCGCCATTTCCCTCAGCACAACTTCCTTCTGCCCGAAGGTGATCGTGCTGCTGGCCCGGGCCTGCGTCTCGCCCACCCATTGCGCATTCGTCAGATCGCCGCGCGTCGGGTAGATGGTCGAGGCCGCCGTGGTGCCGCGCACCGAGGCCACCGAGCGGATCGGGCTGAACTCGACCAGATCGCGGATCACCTCGCTCGACAGCTCGGCCGGCGCCAGGTAGCCACCCTTCGGATCGCTCGACTCGTTCAGCGCCTTTTTGTCGCTCTCCTGGATCGCGTCCCCGAGGCGCAGATAGGCCGCGAAGGCCTTGCGCTCGGCGGTGGCTTCGGCCTTTTTCTCGGCCTCGTCATCGCCGGGGTTTGCCCGGTTCATCTTGGTTTCGAGCTTGTCGAGGCGATCGACCAGCGGGGCGAGATCGGTCTTCTTCTCGATCTCACCGATCCGGGTATCCACCGCGTCGGTCAGATCCTTGATCGCTTTCGTGACCATCGCGTCAGTTGCTCGACCACGCAGCTCGTCACCGCGTCGCCATCACTATCGACACCCAGCTGCTCGACGCGCAGAAGGAACTCCTTCTCCAGCCCGCCCTGCATGTCGCGTTGCTTGGTGGTCTTCGCGAGGCGGACACTATCGTCCCCCTTGCTCAGCTCGATCTCGGTATCCACGGCAGCGCGCAGGCTGGAGTGACCGCGTGCACCGCGACCGCCATCCTTGCCCGTGTGGTGGATCACCATCACATGCGCCCCGGTCCGCTCGCGCAGATGGTCGAGGCTCTTCACGAAGCTGGCGATATCGGCGGCCGAGTTCTCGTCAGCGCCCGCCATGACCCGCGCCATGGTATCAATGATGATCAGGCCAAACGGGCCATGCTCGCACGCCATGGCCCACGCCGCTTCTGCCAGGGCAGGCGCGTCCGAGTTGCGCCCCGCGAGGGCGATCCCGCCGCGCAGCACCTTGAAGCGCGCCCGACGCGCCGCAATGCGGTTGTCGAAGAGCGCGCCGCCCTCGGCTGCGATGTAGAGGACCTCGGCCTGCCGGACGCGCTGACCGCCCCATTCAAGGCCCGCCTGGACATGGTGCGCGAGATCGATCGCCCAGAAGGTCTTGCCGGCATTCGCATCGCCATAGACGACGCTCAGTGTGCCCCGGTCGATCCAGCCTTTCACCAGGTAGTCGCGCTCCAGATGCGGCTCCAGATCCTCGCCCCATTCAATGCGCGAGAAAAGCTGCTCAGCGCGAGGCGAGAGCTTCGGCCGCAACGGGGTGTAGTTTTCGCCGCTCATGTCAGCCACCGATGAGCATAGGCGAGAAAGGCTTTACGATCCGAAAGGCGCATCGCCTTGAAGCACTGGAGGGCATAGGCCTTGCGCTCATTGCGCCCGGCGAGCATGGCCCAGCATTCCGCCTCTTCCATCAGCGACCGGAAGGTCACGCCAGGGTATTCCGGGGTCAGGCTGTCCAGGGCCGCCGCCATGATCGGCACGGCTTCCTCCGGGTGACAGTTGCGGATTGCATCGATCAGCGCGCTTGCCGCCTCGTAGCGATCGCGGTATTGTTGGGTCTTCAAAGTCAGTCCTTTGGACACAGCCCCGGTTGCGCCTGCCCGCGCACCGGGGTTTTCGTTTGCGCCCGAAAGCGCTTTACAATGTCGCAGATTGTTCCGTTTGTGTTCGCGTTTGTTCACGCGGCCATTG
>NZ_CAXQBM010000041.1:0-6543 GCF_964222115.1 Alteriqipengyuania sp. | reverse complement strand
CGGCGGCGAAAGTGCCCTCGGCCAGCAGTTGGGTATGGCGGGCATCGGGTAGCAAGTCGATCGCGCGATGCGCCCCTTCGGGCAGCAGCGCGGCAAGTTCGCCCGCGCGCTCGCCCGCGATCGTCCGATGGACGGTGCGCTGCGCCGCCGCTTCGGGAGCGAGTGACAGCGCATCGCCTGCCGCCGCGCCGGTCTCATCGAAATCCTGCACGAACCATTCGCCGTGCCCGCCGTTCATGCATACCGTCACCGGCTTCGCTGCCCCAGCTTCGGCGCGCGCCATCGCGGCGACCAGTGCCAGGGTCGGGTAGCCTTCCACCTGTGCACCCCATGCAAAGCCGAGCGCGCGAGCAACCGCGATGCCGATCCGCACGCCGGTGAAGCTGCCGGGGCCGCGCGACACGACAATCCGGTCGGCGCGGCCTTTATCCGGCAGGCCCGCGATCATCGGGACCAGCCGCTCTGCATGGCCACGGCCCAGCACCTCGTGCACGCCCGCCACCATCGCGCCATTATCGAACAGCGCGACCGAGCAGGCGGGCGTGGCGCATTCTATCGCCAGGGTGGTTCCGGTCAGTATTGTTCGCCCCTCCAGCGGCCGTTCGACCCGCTTCGCGTGCCGCTCAGTCGATCCGGTTGAACTTCTCGAAATCGGGGCGCGGGCTGCGGTCGAAGATCGATTCCCTGTCACCATAGCCGATCGAGCAGATCCAGTCCGCCCGGTATTGCGGCTGGTCGGAGAAGAAATCCTCGGTCACCTTGTCGAGATCGACGCCCGACATCGGTCCGCAATCGAGGCCGAGGCTGCGCGCGGCGAGCATCAGGTAGGCACCCTGCAATGCAGAATTGCGCTTGGCCTGCGTGATCCGGCCTTCGACGTCGCCGTCGAACCAGCTTTTCGCATCGGTATGCGGGAAGAGCCACGGCAGCTGTTCGTGGAAATCGATGTCGTAGCCGATGATGACGCACCACGGCGCGGTTTCGATCTTCTTCTTGTTGGCTTCCATTGCGTGCGAAGCGAGTTTTGCCTTCGCCTCGTCCGAACGGCACCACACGAAGCGCGCCGACTGCTGGTTGGCCGACGTCGGCCCCATCTTCAGCAGGTCGTAGATACGGCGGATCTGATCCTCGGACACGTCCTTGTCGAGCCAGCCATTATAGCTGCGCGCTTCGAGGAACAGCTGTTCCAGCGCTTCGTCGGACAGGGTGTTTGCGTGGAACTGCTTGGTCATGGGGGATGGCCTTCGGTCTTGGAATTGCGAGGATGGCTCGGGAGCGAACTTGCGATCAGCTTGCGCGAACCTCAACGACCTCCGGCACGTAATGTTTCAGCAGGCCTTCGATCCCGTGCTTGAGCGTGGCGGTGGAGGACGGGCACCCGTCGCAGGCGCCCTGCATCGCAAGGTAGACGATGCCACCCTTGAATCCGCGATAGGCGATATCGCCGCCATCGCCCGCGACCGCCGGTCGGATACGGGTTTCGAGCAGTTCCTTGATCTGGTCGACGATATCCGCGTCGTCCGCGCTTTCTTCCACCACCAGCGTTTCTTCCGGCGGCACAGCGATGCCCGCTGCCGACGCGCCGTGGAACAGCGGCGCTTCGGACACGAAATGATCGAGCAGCACGGCGACCACCTGCGGCTTGAGTTCGGTCCACTGCGCACTCGGGTCCTTGGTCACCGAGACGAAATCGGAGCCGAAGAACACGCCGGTCACCTCGCCGGTATCGAACAAGGCCTGCGCCAGCGGGCTGGCCTCCGCATCCTCCGGGTTCGCGAAGTCGCGCGTACCCTGCGGCATGACCTGCCGCTGCGGCAGGAACTTGAGCGTGGCGGGGTTGGGGGTGGTTTCGGTTTCGATATACATGTCAGGAGCGATGTAGGGTTGCGGTGGGAACGCGGCAAGCACTCGCTCGTCATCAGTGTGACGAACCGGGATTGCATGTGCTGCATTCACTCGGCCTTCACCTCTTGCCCCCCTATAGGCTGGTCCCATGCATCCTGATTTCCGTGCGCCGCGCCTTCTCGCCCTGTTCCTGCCGTTCCTGCTGGGTGCTTGCGCGATCTTCGGGCCAAGGGATGCGCCTGCGACGCAATCCGATCCGGTACGCAGCGACGTGGACGTGGCGGCCACCGAGACCGATACCGCTGCCGACACGGCCATTCCCGCCTCGCTGCAGGCGGAGGACGAGACCCCGTGGCTGTACGAAGGAAGCAATGTCCCGGTCGACCGGGCCTGGCGTTTCGGCGTCCTCGACAACGGGCTGCGCTACGCCACGCGCGCCAATGGCGTCCCGCCCGATCAGGTTTCGATCCGCATTCGTATCGATGCAGGATCGCTGCACGAAGAGGACAGCGAGCAGGGCTTTGCCCACCTGATCGAGCATCTGGTGTTCCGCCAGTCGCGCCATCTCGGCGTGGGCGAAGCGATCCCCACCTGGCAGAGGCTCGGCGCGAGTTTCGGCAACGACACCAACGCCTTTACCGCCCCGACGCAGACCGTGTTCCAGCTCGACCTGCCCGAAGCCTCTCCGGCCAAGCTGGACGAGGCGTTCAGGTTGCTGTCGGGCATGATCCAGGAGCCCGTCATTAACGAGCAGAACGTGCGCACCGAACTGCCGATCGTACTGGCGGAGAAGCGCGAACGCGGCGGCCCGAACGAGCGTGTGGCGGACCAGAGCCGCGAGCTGTTCTTCAAGGGCCAGCGGCTGGCCCATCGCAACCCCATCGGCACGGTCGCCACGCTGGAGGCGGCCACGGCAGAGCAGGTCGCGGCATTCCATCGGCGCTGGTATCGCCCGGAAGAGACCGTCATCGCGGTGGCCGGGGATGCCGATCCGGTCGCACTGGCGCGGCTGGTGGAAAAGTATTTCGGCAGCTGGCAGGTCGCGGGCGACACGGCAAAGGATCCCGATTTCGGGGACCCGGAGGCGCCCGCCGATGCTCCGCAAGGCAATCCGGTGGGCGACACGGCGGTCGCGGTCGAGCCCGACCTGCCACGTTCGCTAAGCTACAGCATCATGCGCGACTGGCGCCCGGTGCAGGATACCATCGTCTATAACGAAGGCCTGCTGATGGATGCGCTGGCGCAGTCGCTCATCAATCGTCGTCTGGAAGCGCGCGCGCGGGGCGGCGGGGACTACCTGTATGCGCAGGTGGAGCAGGAGGATGTCAGCCGCAGCACCGATGCGACCTTCGTTAGCTTCGCCCCGCTGACCGAAGACTGGCAATCCGCGCTGGCCGATGTGCGCGCGGTGATCGCCGATGCGACCATCAATCCGCCGACCGAGGAAGAGCTGGCGCGCGAGATCGCGGAATATGATGTCGCTTTTGTCGCTGGTGTCGAAGAGGCCGAGGTCGAGCCGGGCGCGGAGATCGCCGATACGCTGGTCAACGCGGTCGATATCCGGGAGACGGTGGCAGGGCCGCATACGCTGCTGAGCGTGTTTCGCGACATGCGCGAACGCATCACGCCCGACGCCATCCTCGCAAGAACCAAGGCGCTGTTCGAAGGCAAGGTGATCCGCGCCTTCTACGTCACTCCACAGGCAGGCGAGGCGGATGCGGCAAGCCTTCGCGAAGCCATGCTGGCACCGGTCGAGGCGGACAATTCGGCGCGCATCGCTGCCAGCACGGTCGACTTCGATACGCTGCCGCAGATCGGCGAGCCGGGCGAAGTGGTCTCCCAGTCTGAAATCGGCATCCTCGAGATCGAGCGGGTCGAACTGGCCAACGGGGTCACCGCGCTGTTGTGGCCCAATGATGCAGAGCCCGGGCGCGTTGCGGTGAACGTCCATTTCGGATCGGGGCTGCGCGCATTCTCCGAAGGCGACGCGCCCTATATCTCGCTGGGCGAGACCGCTCTAATCAGTACGGGCATGGCCGGGCTGGACCAGGAAGACCTCGACCGGCTGGTGACGGGCCGCAAGCTGGGCTTCGATTTCACCGTCGATCTGGGCACCTTCACATTCTCTACCATCACGCGTGAGGCAGACCTGGCGGACCAGTTGTACCTGTTCGCCGCCAAGCTCGCCTTGCCCGAGTGGGACGCGCGGCCGATTGCACGCGCGAAAGCGGGTGCGCGCATATCCTACGATACCTACGCGACCAGCCCCGGCGGCCTGCTCAACCGCGACCTCGAAAGCGCGATCCGCAATGGCGATGCGCGTTTCGCCACCCCGACCCCCGCGATGATCGCGGGCACCAGCGCCGAGGGTTTCCGCAAGGTGTGGGAGCCGCTGCTGCAACAGGGCGAGATCGAGCTGCTGATCTTCGGAGATTTCGACCGTGCGACCGCGATCGAGGCCTTGCGCACCACGTTCGGCGCACTGCCGCCGCGCGCGCCCGTCGATCCCGCCACGCTCGCGCCCCGGCCCGAAGCGCCCGAAGCGGGCGGGCGAGAGGTGCTGTATCATCGCGGCGATGCCAGCCAGGCCGCCGCAGTGGTCGCCTGGCCGGTCGGCAGCGGGCTGGCCGAGGTCTCCGACAGCCGCCAGCTCGAAATCCTCAGCCAGATCGTGATGAACCGCCTGTTCGACGAGATGCGCGAACGCACGGGCGCCAGCTATGCCCCGCAAACGCGGGTCGACTGGCCGACCGACGATGTCGGCGGCGGGACGATGATCGCGCTCGCCCAGCTGAAGCCCGAGGACGTGCCCAAGTTCTATGCGGCGTCGGAGGCAATCGTTGCCGATCTTGCGGCCAATGGACCTACGGCGGACGAGCTTGCCCGCGTCACCGAGCCTTTGCGGCAGACGGTGCTGCGGGCGACCACCGGCAACGGGTTCTGGATGTGGCAGATGCGCGGTGCCACGCGCGACCCCCGGCGCTTGCAGGTGCTGGGATCGCTGCTGGACGATTATTCGATCACTACGCCCGAAGCGATGAAGGCGCTGGCGCAGAAGTACCTCGCCAGCCGCAAGCCGCTCGAAATCGCGGTCGTGCCCGAGGGGACACAAGTTCCGTAAAGGGGCGGGTAGTTAGAGCCCCACACGAGATGCGCCGATGACCCAGATCGGAAATCTGCCTGAGAAATAGGCTTGCACGCACGCGGTCAGGCCGCCACTCTCTTCGCAAGTGCAATGCAAGGAAGAGTGCGTGACAATGGCTTCCCAATGGAGCCCCGATAGCTGGACCGGTTTCGAAGCGAAGCACCTGCCCGCTTACGAAGATCCGCAGGCGCTGGCCAAGGCCGAGGCGGAACTGGGCGCGTGCCCGCCGCTGGTCTTCGCAGGCGAAGCCGATGCCCTGATGGGCGAGCTTGCGCGCGTCGAAGCGGGCGAGGCCTTCCTGCTGCAAGGCGGCGATTGCGCGGAAAGCTTTGCCGAATTCGCGCCCGACACGATCCGCGATACCTTCCGCGTGATCCTGCAAATGGCGGTCGTGCTGACCTATGCCGGATCGCTGCCGGTGGTGAAGGTCGGCCGCATGGCGGGCCAGTTCGCCAAGCCGCGCTCCAGCGCAACCGAAACTCAGCTGGATGCCGACGGGCAGGAACTGACGCTGCCGAGCTATTTCGGCGACAATGTGAACGGGATCGACTTCACGCCCGAATCCCGCCGCAACGATCCGCAGCGCATGGTGCGCGCCTATTACCAGGCGTCATCCACGCTCAACCTGCTCCGAGCTTACGCGGGTGGCGGCTATGCCAACCTGCGGCAGGTGCACGACTGGACGCTCGATTTCATGGGCCGCAGCCCGTGGTCGGAAAAATTCCTCGCGATGGCGGACCGGATTACCGAGGCGCTCGACTTCATGTCGGCCTGCGGGATCGATCCGTCCGAACTGCCGCAGTTGCAGGGGACCAGCTTCTACACCAGCCATGAATCGCTGCTGCTACCCTACGAGCAGGCGATGACGCGGCGCGACCCGGGCAATGGGCAATGGTACGATACCAGCGCGCACATGCTATGGATCGGCGACCGGACGCGGTTCGAAGGCAGCGCGCATGTCGAATTCATGCGCGGCATCCGCAACCCGATTGGCGTGAAATGCGGGCCGAGCCTCGACCCCGACGTGCTCCTCAAGCTGCTCGACACGCTCAACCCCTCGCGCGAGAGCGGGCGCATCGTCCTCATCACGCGGTTCGGGCACGAAAAGGTGGAGGCGCACCTGCCCGGCCTGATCCGCGCCGTGCGCCGCGAAGGGCACCCGGTGGTGTGGAGCAGCGATCCGATGCACGGCAACGTGGTCAAGTCGGATTCGGGCTACAAGACGCGTCCGTTCGACCGGATCAAGGGCGAACTGGCAGACGTGTTCGCGGTCCACCGGGCCGAAGGCAGCTATGCGGGCGGCGTCCACCTGGAGATGACCGGGCAGAACGTGACCGAGTGTGTCGGCGGTGCGGTTGCGATCACCGATGCGGAGCTTTCCAGCCGGTACCACACGCATTGCGACCCGCGGCTCAATGCTTCGCAATCGCTGGAGCTTGCGTTTGCGATTGCCGAGATGATGCAGTCGCAGGAAGACCGCGCGGCAGCTGCCGCGGCGTAGTTTTCGGTTCAGGTCAGACCTCCCACCCCGCCTCCCCACCCGGCCACCAAGG